>CAYPHR010000315.1:0-3364 GCA_964410375.1 uncultured Anaerolinea sp.
CGGGTTGGCAGAGCCGGTTATCAGGTCGTTGCGAGGCGGGGGCGGGCGGGGCGTCGCGCCGTGGGATGTGAATCCCGGCGGGTAGGGAGTGCTATACTATGCATGAACGGGGGAATGTCCGTTTTGTAGAAAGGAGCGATTGATGTCCTGGCAAACCCAACTGCGTGGAGACCCGCTCTCCTGGCTGCTTCATTCTGATTCGGCAAATGTCCGCTATCTGGCGATGCGCGACCTGCTCGACCTTCCACCCGATGACAAAAAATTGAGAGCGGCGCGAAAACTGGCGCACAAGGAGGGAGCGATCCCGCATGTGCTCTCGAAGATGAACGAGGAGGGATACTGGCAGAGGGCGGGCACGGGCTACGGACCGAAGTACAAATCCACCGTGTGGGCGCTGATGCTGCTGGCGCAACTGGGCGCTTCGGTGAAGGATGACAAGCGCATCCGGCTGGCTTGCACGTATTATCTCGACCATGCTTTGAATCCCGGCGGACAAATTTCCGCGATGACCAATAACGCCCCATCCGGGACGATCGACTGCCTGCAAGGAAATATGCTCTGGTCGCTGATGGAGTTGGGGTATGAAGATAAACGCATGGACAACGCCTACGAATGGATGGCGCGCACGGTCACCGGCGAGGGTGTAGCGCCGATGAAGGATAAACATGCCGAAGTGCGATATTTTGCGGGGAAGTATGGTCCGACGTTTGCGTGCGGGGCGAACAACAAACTGCCGTGCGCGTGGGGCGGAGTCAAAGTTTTGCTGGCATTGGGCAGACTGCCGGTCGAAAAACGAAGCGGATTGATCCAGCGGGCGATCCGTCACGGCGTGGATTTCTTTTTTGAAGTGGATCCATCCACGGCAGAGTATCCCAACGGGTATGCGGAGAGACCGAGCGGCAATTGGTGGAAGTTCGGCTTCCCCGTTTTTTACGTCACCGATATTTTGCAGATCGCCGAAGCGCTGGCGGGACTTGGCTATGCCAAAGACCCGCGGCTCGCGAACACGCTCGAACTCATCCGCTCGAAGCAGGATGAACAGGGACGCTGGCTGTTGGAATACAACTACGATGGCAAGACGTGGATGCGCTTCGGGAAGATGAAGGAACCGAATGAATGGGTGACGCTGCGGGCGCTGCGCGTGTTGAAAGCGGCGGGGTGAAGTTCATCCGCTGAACAGGGATCGGACAGGATAATGGGCACGTCTTCAAGGGGAAATTTTGCATGGTTGTCATTCACCCAATACAGATATAATCGCCCACAAAGCAGGAACCAGTTCCCGTTCGATGAGCATGGGAATTTGAAGTTGGAAGGATATCGTAGGGGCGACCCTTTCTTGCAAGATCGACTTTCGGCTATATCCAGACGGGTCGCCCCTACAAAAAAATCAAGGAGAAAACAATATCCATGTGTGGCATTTTCGGCTATGTAACAAATAAAGAAGAAGCATTGGGACCGATTCTGATCGAGGCGGCGGAACGGCTCACCTACCGCGGCTATGACTCGGTCGGCGCGGCGACGTTGAACAACGGCAACATTGACTTGCGCAAGGACGTCGGCAAGGTGGATGCGGTGGCGGTGAAATACAATATCGCCGACATGCGCGGACAGCGCGGCATCACGCAATTGCGCTGGGCGACGTTCGGTGAACCGTCACAGGTTAATTCACAGCCGCATCTGGATTCGGACGGCGACATGGTCGGCGCGCATAACGGCAATGTGGTGAATAACGTCGAGTTGCGCGAGCAGTTCATCGCCGAGGGCATGACCGTCCGTTCGCAGAATGACGGCGAGACGTGCGTTCACGCCGTTGAGAGATATATCAATCGCGGATATGAATTCATTGACGCGATCCGTCTGGCGTACGGCGATCTCGAAGGCGATTATGCCTTTGTCATCGGGCGCGCCAACGACGATAAACTGTATGCCTTCAAAAAAGGCTCCGGCATGGTGGTGGGACTCGGCGAAGGCTTTACCTGCGTTTCGTCGGACCTGCCCTCGATTCTGCCGTTGACGCGCGAAGTGATCCGCCCGCAGGATGGGGAGATCGTCACGCTCTGGGCGGACAAGGTCGAGGTGCGCTCGGTCAAGGATGGAAAACTCATTGACAGAAAACAGGAAACCGTGACCGAGACGATGGATGCGGTGCAGAAGGGCGGGTATCCGCATTTCATGTTGAAGGAGATCCACGAGCAGAGTCAGGTCGCGCGCGAGTTATCCCACGTGCTGAACGGCAACCGCGAGGTCGAAACACTGGTCGAGAAGATGAAGAACGCGCGTCATCTATATTTCATCGGCTGCGGCACGAGTTATCACGCCGCCTCGGTAGGCGCGGTCTATTTCGCGCAATTGGCTGGGCGCGCCGTCATCCCCGTGCTCGCGCCGCAGTTCATCCCGCAATATGCGCCGACGGTCAATCACGAGGACGTGGGTATTTTTGTCAGCCAGTCGGGCGAGACCAAGGATGTGCTCAATGCGCTGGAAGCGGCGGAGGCGAAGGGCATGGCGTGTTACGGATTGGCGAACGTAGTCGGCTCGACCTTGACCAAGAGCGCTTCGCTCTGTCTCCCCTTGTGCTGCGGATACGAGATCAGCGTTCCCGCCACGAAGACCTTTACCAACCAGGTCGTGACGTTCCTGTATCTGGCATATAAGATGGCGGGACGGGATGTTCGCGAGCTGGACGCCATCCCCGAGTTGATGGAGCAGACCCTTTCGATGGTCGAGCCGCAGGTCAAGCAGATCGCGGAAGACATCAACGAATGGAACGACCTGTACTGCCTCGGCTACGGCGCGACCTACCCCATCGCGCTCGAAGGCGCGTTGAAGTTGAAAGAGATCACCTACGCCCATTGCGAAGGGATGCTTTCGACCGAATTCAAACACGGACCACTCTCGGCGGTCAGCAAGGGCTTCCCCATCATCTTTGTGTCGGACGGAAGCGCAAATCCGCTCATCATCAGCGGACTCAACGAGGTGAAGGTACGCGGCGCGCGCACCATCGTCATCGCCGAAGAAGACGCCCGCCTGCGCGCCAACGCGGACGATGTGATCGTGCTTCCCAAGTCCGACCCGCAGATCGCGGCGCTGCTCGGCGTTCTGCCGTTGCAGTTGCTCTCGTATCACATGTCCGTCATGCGCGGATATGACCCTGACTTCCCAAGGAATTTGAGTAAGACGTTGACGGTGGATTGACCCGCCCCCACCGCCCCTATCGGGGCACCTCCCCCAAATCCGATAACGCAAATGCTGGTGAATAATAAAAAGTTATCCTTGTCGGATTTGGGGGAGGCTGGGAGGGGGCGACTTCCCAAGGAATTTGAGTAAGACGTTGACGGTGGACTAGAATGAAAAAGACTTCGGA
>CAYPHR010000316.1:0-3355 GCA_964410375.1 uncultured Anaerolinea sp.
GTCCGTCGCGTCCTGCAATGTCTGGAAGGCGCGATACAAGTCACGGAGCGCGGCTCGGGCTGGGACTTGGGGGTCGAGTTCAGCCTCACAGGAATACCGGGCACGCGACTGAAGTTCTAATAAGAGGCGCGCTAACCAAGCGAGAGTTTTCTTTATGACTCAAGAGCTGAAGGCCACCATCGAGGCCTTGACGCCGGAGATTGTCCAGCTTCGCCAGGAACTTCACCAGCACCCCGAAATCCGCTTCCAGGAGAAGTGGACGTCCGACCGGGTGGCGCAGTTCCTCGATTCCGTTGGAGTTCCCTACAAACGCGGTTACGCCAAGGGCACCGGGATCGTCGCCACGCTCGGCGACGGCTCCGGAAAGACGGTCCTGCTTCGCGCGGATATGGATGCCCTGGAAATCGAGGAGGCGACCGGGCTCCCCTACGCCTCGAAGATCCCCAATCGCATGCACGCCTGCGGGCACGACGGCCATACCGCCTGCCTCTGCGGTGTCGTCAAGACGCTCGCACAACACAAAGACCGCGTCAAAGGCACCGTCAAGTTCGTGTTTCAGCCCGCGGAAGAAGAAGCCGCAGGCGGACGCTACATCGTGGAAGAAGGCGTGCTGGAAGGGGTGGATGCGGTTTTTGCGTTGCACGGTTGGCCAACGTTGCCGGTGGGAAGTATCGGTGTCCGATCCGGGTGGACGCTGGCAGGCGCGGATACCTTTCGCATTACCATACGCGGGCGCGCCTGCCATGGGGCTGATCCCGCTGCCGGGGTCGATCCCATTCTGGTCGCGGCGCACATCACAACCGCGCTCCAATCGATTGTTAGCCGCGAACTGAACCCCTGGGACGCGGGAGTGGTTACAGTGGGGAAGATTCATGCCGGAACAGCGACGAACATCATTCCCGAAACCGCCATTCTGGAAGGGACCTTTCGCAGCTTTACACCGGATATCCACGACACGATCGAAGATGCAATCCGGCGTATTACGACCAACGTTGCCGCGTCATTTCGCGCCGAGGCCGATATCACATTCTCGGAGGATCGCTATCCGCCCCTGTACAATGACGAGGCGATAACGGATTTCGTGCGCAAGGAAGCAACGGCGCTGATGGGCCCCGACAACGTCATCGAAATGGAATCGCCTTACATGGGTGCGGAAGACTTTGCGTTCTACCTTCAGAAGGTTCCGGGCACGTTCATGTGCCTGGGAGTGAACCCGAATCCCGGCCAACCCTATCCCACGCAACAAAATCCCAAAAATGATTTCGGCGACGGGCCGGTGCCCACGGCGATCGCGCTCATGTCCACGCTGGCCCTTCGGTACCTGGAAGACTACGGCTGATCCGCGGCACGAAACTCGATGCGTTTCGTTACCAATTCGAGCTGGACGCTATGGACACCCTGGCAAAAACCCTGATCGTTGCCGGAATCGTATTCGTTGTCGCCGGAGTCCTGCTGTATTTCGGCGGGAAGATCGGGTTCCTAGGTCTCGGCCGGCTTCCCGGCGACATCCGCGTCGAACGGGACAACTTCAGCTTCTACTTCCCCATTACCACGTCGATCCTGATCAGCGTCGTCCTCTCCGCCATTCTCTATCTGCTGTCGCGCTTCCGCTAATTCTCGTCGGCCACGTGGTCCATCCGGCGATCGTGGCGAATGCCTTGCGTCTTGAGCAATTCCTCCGCCTCTGCAAGCTTCTTTGGGGGAACATCGTCCGTACGATGCGCCATGTACTTGGCCGGCGATCCCGCCCAGACTTCATAGGGTCCAATGTCTTTCGTTACGACGCTTCCGACGCCAACGACGGCCCCCTCGCCGATGGTGACGCCATAGGAGATATAGGCGCGGCTGCCAATCCAGCAGTTGGGGCCAATGATGGTGGGCTTGATGATGTGCGGGGTAAACCGCCAGTGCTCTTTCGTCCCGTAGATCATGTGCGTCCCGTCGCGAATGATGACGCCCTCGGCAAGACCCGTGTTTTCGCCAATCTCCACGACGGACGAGCTTTCGATGATCACGTACCAGCTCACCATGCTGCGATCTTTGAAAATGATCTTTCCGTCTTTGCGCGTCCGGAAGATGCAGTGATCCCGGATGTGGACGTTGTCCCCCACTTCCACGTGACCCTCAACTTCGATATCGGTCCCGTAAAACCGGCAGCGTTTACCGACCTTCGTAAACTTCCGCGAGTTCTGCCAGTTCACGTATTTCTTCACGAGCTTATGCATGGCCCGATTCCTCCCGTAACCTCCGCACCAGTGGTGGCGGGGATTATACAGTAGAACGCCCGCCAAGATCGTGCTACCGTGTACGCCCGGGCTGCAAGGCCGTGGCGCAGCCCTGTCGGCGGATTGAGGGAGACCTGCATGAGCATTGATTCGGGCTTGGTGGCGCATTGGCCGCTCCGCGAGGACGCGCGCGACGAAGGGGGCACGCACCACGGCGATGCGCGAGGCATCCGGTTTCAAAACGGGGCCGCGCACTTCGACGGACGCGCGTCACACATCGAGGTACCGCAGAACGATCGCTTCGGTCCCGGGACCGGCGACTTCTCCATTGCGGTGCAGATCAATACGGCCGCGATCCTCGATCACGTACTCGGCGACATCGTTTCGACCTATGACCCCGGTCCACGCCGGGGAATCAACCTGTGCCTCATGAACTACGCGGGGGTCACGTCGGCGCAGTCCAACTATCGCAACCTGTTCTTCGGTATCGACAATGGCCGGATTGATGAAAGTTGGACCGATTGCGGACGGCCGGGTGCCAACCTGATGGTTTGGGCGCTCTGCGTTCACGAAGGCAATCTCTTCGCAGGCACCTTTGAAACCGGCAGCGACGAGGCGGGACACGTCTACCGCTACCTCGGCGGAACGGATTGGGAGGACTGCGGCGCGCCCGCGCCCAGCAACGCGGTTACGTCTCTCGCCGAATTCGACGGCAAGCTTTACGCCGCGGCGTCCCATTACCGGTCCAGTGGATCGTCCATCTCGGAGTCCGAAAACGAAACGCCGGGAGGCGCGGTCTACCGCTACGAAGGCGGGACAGACTGGACGCACTGTGGAACGCTGGAAAACCCCGAAGCCATCTTTGGTCTTGTGAACTATCGCGGCGCGCTGTACGCGTCGTCCATGTACGCGCCACCGGGCGTGTTCCGGTACGAGGGCGGCACAGCTTGGAAATACTGCGGCCACTCCGGCGGTCGCATCGCCGCAATGACAGTGCATCGCGGGAGCCTCTACGGGTCGGGCTATGACGCGGAGTTTCCCGGCGTCTACCGCTACGCGGGCGGCGAGGAATGGGAGAACTGCGGCGCGCCACCGGGCGTCACGCAGTCCTACTCCTTCGCCCAGCACTT
>CAYPHR010000317.1:0-3353 GCA_964410375.1 uncultured Anaerolinea sp.
GTCGGTGCCATCGAGATGCAGGATGCGTAGGATGATCAAACCTGCTACGAGGAAGTTGGCGGGAACGAGCAGGAACAGGCGCGCGCCCGAAATACGGAGCGACGCCACAAGGATGAGAAAAAGCGCGTACGCCAGCGCGGTCAGACCGGCGCGCGCAACCGCATACGATGGCGCGGACGGGTTGATGGTGACGTATTCCGCCAGATAGACCGCCGCAAGCAATGCCGCGCCAAACAGGAAGGCTGTCCACCAGACCGGACTGCCCGCGAACAATGCCAGCGTCGCGCCGATGACGAGCGTTGTCAGCGTGGGGAGCATGAGATGCTCGCGCGGTGATTTTTCACCCAGCGCGGGATGTCCGCGGGTCAGCCAGTCCATACCGGCGGCGGCGAGGGCGGCGGCGAACAACGTCATGAACGCGGCGAGGGTGAGGGGAAAGGCAAAATAAAAGCCGGGCAGGCTCAGGGTCAGCGTGAGGCTGGGCGATTCGATCAGCCTTGTCAGCGCGAACGTCAACAGGACGGAGGCGGTCAGCACGCCCAAACGGTCCGCCGAAGGCAGGTGGGATCGGCTTTCTTGCATGGGAAGATTGTACCTGTGCGTCCGTATGAGCGCAAGCAAGGGTATGGTAGAATCAATCTGTTATGGAAGTATCACGGCTGGAAAACCTGCCTCCTCCCCCCGGCATTATCAATTCCATCAGGGCTGGGTTCGACACCATCGCCGCGCACATCACCGCGATCCTGCTCCCGCTTGCGCTTAACCTGTTCATGTGGCTGGGTCCGCGCCTGCGTGTGGATGAATTGTTCAGCTCGTTTTTGGTGACTGCCGTGCCGATCTGGCAGAGGAGCGGCATTCCTGAACAGGATATTCAACGTGTTGTGGATTTGTACGAACGGGTGATCCCCTCGATCAACCTATTCTGGCTCCTGCGCACGCTTCCCATCGGGATCTCGAGCCTGCTCATGTCACAGGAGACCTCGTCCACGCCGTTGGGCGATCCTGTCGTCTTGCAGACGGGCGCCCTCAGCTTCCCCGTCTGGATCTTCCTGCTCACGCTGTTGGGATGGATCGGCGGCGCGCTGTATTTCCGCAGTGTGGCGTGGATCTCCGTCCCGGGCGAGGAACGTTCCATCCGGGTGTCCAGCGCAGTTTTCCAGACCATCCTAATCTCCGTCCTGTTCATCATCTTCCTGATGGTGGTCGGCGTGCCGCTCATCTTCGTGCTGGTGCTGTTGACCCAGTTGAATGCCTTCCTTGGAAATTTCTTTGTACTGCTTCTCAGCCTCGGGTCGGTGTGGGTGATCGTGCCGCTGTTCTTCTGGCCCCACGGCGTTTTCATACGGAAGCAGAACGTGTTTGCCTCCATTGTGAGCAGTTTCCAGATGGCGCGTTTTACGCTCCCCACCAGCAGTTTCTTTGTGTTGACGGTCTTCCTGCTGGCATACGGTTTGAATTTCCTATGGCGCATCCCTGCCGAGAATTCCTGGGCGGCGTTGTTGGGCATCTTCGGTCACTCGTTCGTGACCACCGCCCTGCTGGCGGGAAGTTTCATCTATTACCGCGACATGAGCGCGTGGTTGAAGGTCGTGCTGGAAAAACTCCGTCCAAGCAATGAAGTAAAACAGGCTTGATCACATCCAATCTACGAAAAGAAGAAGTACGCTGGAGGTCCTTGTGGCTGAAAAAGAAAAAAAGGTAAATTACGACGTCAGTTCGATCCAGGCGCTGGAAGGCATCGAACACGTCCGCAAACGCCCCGGTATGTATGTGGGCGGCACGGACATCAAGGCATTGCACCACCTCGTTTATGAAGTGGTGGACAACGCCATCGACGAGGCGCTGGCGGGTTTCTGCACCGCCATCAACATCACCATCCATGCCGACAGCAGTGTCACCATCGAAGACAACGGACGCGGGATCCCGGTCGGTCCGCACCCCACAAAGAAGGACGCGTCTGGCAAACCGATGGAAACCGTGGACGTGGTCATGACCGTGATCGGCGCGGGCGGCAAATTCGGCGGCGGCGGATACAAGGTCTCTGGCGGTTTGCACGGCGTCGGCGTGAGCGCGGTCAACGCGCTTTCCGAATGGATGACCACCGAGATCAAACGCGACGGGAAACTGTGGCGGCAGGAATATAAGCGCGGCGTTCCGCAGGGCAAGATCAAGCAGGTCGGCAAGGTCGAAAAGGACGAATCCGGCACCAAGCAGATCTACAAATTCGACAAGCAGATCTTCACCGAGGATATCGATTACCGCTTCGATACGCTCGTCCAGCGCTTCCGTGAGATGGCATTCGTCACGCGCGGTGTGACCATCCGCTTCACGGACGAGCGCGCCAACCGCGAGATGAGCTTCTACTTCGAGGGCGGCATCACCTCATTCGTGCGTTACCTGAACCGCAACCGCGAGAACCTGCATTCGGTGGTGCACGTCGAAAAAGAGATCGAGAACATCGGCATCGAAGCCGCCATCCAATACACGGATGCGTACACCGAGTCGGTCTATTCGTTCGCGAACACCATCAACACCATCGACGGCGGCACGCATCTGACCGGTCTGCGCTCCTCGCTCACGCGCGTCATCAACGATTATGCGCGCAAGAACGGCTTGCTCAAGGACGCCGACCCGAACTTCTCCGGCGACGATACCCGCGAAGGTCTGACCGCCATCGTCTCGGTCAAGCACCCCGACCCGCAGTTCGAATCACAGACCAAGGTCAAGTTGATGAACCCCGAAGTGCAGACCTACGTCACGCAGGTTGTGGGCGAAGCCTTCAGCACGTTCCTCGAGGAGAATCCGCAGGCGGCGAAGGCGATCATTTCGAAATGTCTCACCTCCGCCCGCGCGAGGGATGCGGCGCGCAAGGCGCGCGATCTCGTCATCCGCAAATCGGCGCTCGAGTCATTGACCCTGCCCGGCAAACTGGCGGACTGCTCCGAACGCGATTCATCCAAGACCGAACTTTACATCGTGGAAGGCGACTCGGCAGGCGGCTCCGCCAAGCAGGGACGCGACCGCCACTTTCAGGCGATCCTGCCGCTGCGCGGCAAGATCCTCAACACCGAGCGCGCCCGCCTCGACAAGATCCTCGGCAACAACGAAGTCAAGGCGCTCATCTCCGCGCTGGGGACCGGCATCGGCGACAACTTCGACATCGAAGGTCTGCGGTACGGGCGCGTCATCATCATGACCGACGCCGATGTCGACGGCAGTCACATCCGCACGCTGCTGCTGACCTTCTTCTTCCGCTACATGCCCAAGCTCATCGAGGACGGTCACCTGTACATTGCCCAGCCGCCGCTCTACCGCATCGCGCACAAGAACAATGTCAGGTATGTGTACAGCGA
>CAYPHR010000318.1:0-3352 GCA_964410375.1 uncultured Anaerolinea sp.
TCGATCACTTCTGCGAGGGCAAGTTCCAAACTCAAAGAGGGCTGCCAGCCGCCGCGTAAATCCACTGCGGCGTTGTTGAAGATTTTCATCATGCGCAAAACGTCGGAATTGTTGAACGCTTTGGCGTGGGCTTCCATTTGGGTTTTGACTTCGCGTGTGGCTTCGACCTGCTCGGCATTGCCCATTTGGATGAGCATGAGTCCGCGTGTGTATTCGACGAGTTGACGCGCCAGCGAACGCGGATCGGCGCCCGAGTCGAGTGCTTTGTGAATGGTTTCGAGTCCGCGCGCAGGTTGATGGTCGAGGATGGAGTTGATGACATCGAGAACGGTTTGGCTGGTTGCCGTGCCGAGGACTTGCTGTGCGAGAGCGAGCGTGATCTTCGCGCCCGTGGAAGAAAGCTGATCGAGGAGAGATTGTGCATCGCGCATGCCCCCTGCTGATTGTCGGGCAATGAGCGTGAGCGCTTCTTCATCTGCCTGAATGTTTTCGGAGGCAGCGATCTCTTTGAGATTCTTGACGATCTCATCGATAGGCACGCGGCGGAACTCGTGACGCTGACAGCGCGAGAGCACCGTGGCGGGAATCTTGTGAATTTCGGTGGTGGCTAAAACGAAGATAGCATGGGGTGGCGGCTCTTCCAGCGTTTTGAGCAGAGCATTGAACGCGCCGCCAGAAAGCATGTGAACTTCGTCGATGACATAGACTTTGTATTTGCCCTGCGACGGCGAGAAGTTGATCTTTTCGCGCAAGTCTCGGACATCGTCCACGCCGTTGTTGGAAGCGGCATCGATCTCGATCATGTCCATGAAGCGGTTTTCGTTGACGGCCTTGCAATGGTCACACTCGTTGCATGGACGCTTGGTTGGGTCTTCGTTGAGACAGTTGACCGCTTTCGCCAGCAGACGCGCGACGGTGGTCTTGCCCGTTCCGCGTGGACCGGCGAAGAGATAGGCGTGACCGACCCGATCTGCTTTGATGGAGTTGGTCAACGTTTGGATGACGTGATCTTGTCCGATCACGGTATCCCATTGTTTCGGGCGGTACTTTCTATAAAGAGCCTGTGTCATGTGTGTAAGTATTAGGTGTCAGGTTGAAGTTCGAAAATCGATAGTCGAATCATAGCACAGAAAACCACAGATGAAGCGCTCAGGGGATGTCTGTCAACAGGAAGTCGTCGAAGGAGATGTCGGTGCGGGAGGCTTGGGCGGCGCTCCAGACGAAGAGTCCGACTCCGCCTGCTGTGTAGTTTGTATCCGCGACTGAGGCGATCTGAACACCATCCACGTACAGGGTCAATGTTCCGTTTCCGCAGTCTGCGCCGAGGCGGTAGGACGAGGCGTTACGGGGGATCATGCCCGAGTCCCCCCACTGACCGTTGTTGGTGAGAAAGGCGTCCGATTGATTTGCAGAGGTCCTTGCGATCACATACTGCCCGGCGGGCGTGATGGCGAAATAATAGAAGGAACGTCCGTCTGCTTGCAGGTTGCACATCAGACCAAAGGCGGTGAATTGGTCGGTTCCGTTGTTGAACGCGTTCACTTCCATGCGGACGTTCGAGTAGGCTTGGTTGTTCGGGACGCTCCATGTGAACCAATCGTCGGTGGAGACAATGAAGCGCAGGGTGTTCGTATCATATTGAATTGAGCCGTTCGAATCGGTTCCCGTTCCCCAGGTAGCGGCGGTCTGTGAGAAATCATCCTGCAATAAAATCGTCGCAGCGGGGATGACGGGAACTTCAAGTTCAGGGGTAGATACATCCATTGGAGCAGAACTTTCCACAACAGGGACCGAAGGCGCTGGGGCAAACATATTTGATGCAAAACGGAATATTCCAAAACCAGAGAGCACGATACAGAAAAGGGCAACACATCCCACTGCCAGACCGGTGAGCGCTTTTTTGGATACGGGTTGGCTTGTTGCGGGAGGTTGGTATTGGGACGAAGATTGGGAAGAATCAACTTTGGGCAGCCGATCGGTCATCGTTGCATCGATGGGCATTTGATCAACAACGGTCTGCATGGAGGATACCGAGTCCACCATGGTGTTCATGGAGGAGATCGTGTCCATCCCTGCGAGGGCTTGCTTCCAGGCGGATAAAAACTCAGCCGTGTTGGCAAAGCGGTCCTCCGGTTTCTTGGCAAGGGATTTAAGAACCACCTGCTCTATCCCAGGCGGGATATCCGGCTTGAGCGACGACGGCGGAGGCAGGGGATCGCCCAGATGCTTAAGAATGACAGCAAGCGGTGTATCTGCAACGAAGGGGACGCGCCCTGTGACCATTTCATAAAGGATGATGCCAAGCGAATAAATATCGGAGCGTTGGTCAACGGTCAGTGCCGCCGCCTGTTCGGGGCTGATATAGGCAGGTGTGCCGAGAATAGCGTCGGTTTGGGTAAGACGCGGGGATGCGCTTTCGAGCAGTTTGGCAATCCCAAAATCGGTGAGGAACAGATTCCCGCTCGAATCGATCAACGCGTTGGCAGGTTTCAAATCACGGTGGATGACTCCCTGCGCATGAGCATACCCAAGCGCGTCGGTCAGTTGGGTAAAGATGCGGTCGATCTCCTCCCATGAGAGCGGACGCGCCTTCATTTTATCCTTCAACGTTCCCGCTTCGAGGTAGCGCATGACAAAATAAGCGACGCCGTCTTCTTCGCCGTAGTCAAAGACAGGCAGGATATATGGATGTTCAAGTCTGGCAATGATGCGTGCTTCCTGTTGAAAGCGTTTAACGAATTCTTCACTCTCCGCAAGTTGACCGGGCAGAACCTTGATCGCCACGTTGCGGTCCATCGAAGCCTGGTATGCTTTATAAACAGTCGCCATCCCCCCTGAACCAACTTCGTTAATAATACGGTATGGTCCCAGCATTTGTCCCGGTTGAAGTTTGTTCATTCCTCTCTCCTCTAAATCGTAGTTGATGCTTCCCCATTATTCCATGGTTTTCTATGGTACCCGATATTCTGCCCTCAAATTGCCTTGTGAGTCGAACAGCCTGGCAATCTCGCCCGAACTCCAGACGGACTCGCCGATGCCCCAGTACAAATCAATCATAGAGTCAATACCTGAACTGGTACGCACCTGCACCGCGCCATCCCGGTAAAGCGTGAGCTGCGGGAAGATGAAGGTGTTGCCGTTCTCATCCTTCAATTGCCATGATGTCAAATTCAGTTGCCCGTCACCTTCGAACTTGATGACCACCACTTCCGTTTCGAGCGTGCCCGCGCCAATAACACTGCTGATCTTCACAGGGATGTCGGATCGGAGTTCGACGCTGGCAGCATCACCAATGGTCGGCTGTACGACGGCAGGCTGGTTGACGGCGCGATAGTTGCGGTCATACCAGAAT
>CAYPHR010000319.1:0-3333 GCA_964410375.1 uncultured Anaerolinea sp.
AAATGCCTCACTGTGATCTTCTTCGAGGCTGCCTCATCCGCCACCTCGAACCACGGAATGTATTTCTGCACCGGGTCATTCTGGTTCACCAGACCCTGCTCGATCAACTGCGCCATCGCCAACCCGGTAAACGACTTGCTCTGCGAACCGATATACATCGGCGTCTGCGGCGTCATTGGGCGGTCATCCCCCGCCGTGCCGTATCCTTTGAGATACACAATTCCTGTTTTGGATGTCACCGCCAATGAGATGCCCTTGATCCCATGCTTCGCCATCTGCCCGGAGATGTACGCATCGAGCACCTGCGCGTCAAACCCGACCGAGGGAACTGATCCTGCTTCAACAGGCTTGATCAACACTGAGAACAGAACCAACAAGACAACAAGGTAGACAAGTAATCTGTTCATTCTTGCCAACTCAATTGCTTCGTCCGCGTGATCGGGATCAAAACGATCAATCCGACAAGGATCACCATAAACTCGATCGTCATTTGCGTCGTGCCGGACAAATTGTCAAACACGAACAATGGGGAACCGAAGAAGCGTTCATCGGCTGAACTACGCACGTTGAAAATGGCAATTTGCAAAAAGTTCCAAACAGCGTGCAAGGCAATGCCCATCCACAACGAGCCGGTGCGGACAAACACCGCGCCGAAAAGAATCCCCACCAGAATAGCCATCACCAAATAGAACAGCGGATCGACCGCACTCACCGGATGTGACAAGGCAAACAACACCGCCACAATAAGGACAGCCGAGGCTGGGTTATAGCGTTCCGCGATACGACTTTGCAGATAGCCGCGAAAGGCGATCTCTTCGCCGAATCCGCTGGCGAGCGCGAGGATTGCTCCAAGCCCCAGAGTGACGACGACTTGAAATGCTGAAAAAAGCTCGAAACCGTTCCCCAGGTATTTCAACGTTCCAGCAAAATACCCGATGCCCACCGTGAGCAAACTCAGGGCAATAGCCAGAGCAATGCCAAGCCAGATGTGTTTTGAACGCCCGGCGACACTCAACCCCAGTTTGGACCAGTCGAACTTCTGCTTCTCGACATGCACGACCAGCCAGCGCACCAGCCAGAGCATGAAACCCATCTGCAAAACAGACATGACCACTTGGGCAATGAAACTGCCGGATGCCAGTGTGGCTCTTTCCAGTGCCTGCTCCTGGTCAAGTCCCTGCGAGGCATAACCAGCCGTAAGGATGGTTGCCATCACAGTGGTTGCGACCACCCCAAACAGGATCGTACCAAGGATCAGGATGGCTGTTTTCCAACCCCAGCGTAAACTACCATCGGATGTTTTGAAAAGTTTGTTCATGTTATCTTCCGTATGCCCCTTCCGCCCGTTCCTTGATGGTCAGCATCATGCGGCGCATCATGATGAACTCACCCGGGCGGATGGCATCCCAGAACCAGCCGTCGAGTGAATTGCGCGAGCGGACGACGAAGCGCGTTGTGCCATCCGCTTGCGGGATGAGGAGGAACTGCCAGACGTCAGTCCATGTGCCGTCTGTTTGATGCCCCATGACGATGGCGCGGTTCGGTTCGATCTTCGCCACTTCGTATCCCGGAGGCATATCATTCTTACACATCAGAACTTTGTCGCCCACTTTCAAACCCTGCCATTCCTCATGGATGCGGTCGGCATTGGTCTGCGGGCATTGGATGAGCCCCTCGAGCCAGGTGTAACTGTACATACCGCCCTTGTCCGCGCCGAGTTGGACGATCCATGGGTAGATCTCTTCGGGCGTTGCGTTGATGGTAACCGCTCGGGTGTAGAAAAGCCTTGGGGAAGGAACCAGTTCATCGCCTGAGAAAGAAGCGGCGATCTCGTCATCTGTTGCGCCCCAGCTGTCCATCCACGGCAGAAGGGCGATGATGACAACCACGGCGAGAACAGCCAAAGCGACAAGGATTCCGATGAGTTTGAAAATCTTTTTCATAGTGATCTCCTGTTCGCATGATAGCCGCCCCAAACAAAAAACTCCCCCATCGCTGGGAGAGTTTTTTACTATCCATTTGGACAGTGTGTCAGAGTGGATAGATTACCACTCATTGATCCATGGTTCAGAGGGGATGTATCAGTAATCTTCATCGGTTTGAGAAAGTCGCAACAGGTTTCCCATGCCTGTCAGGTTTTTGGAAAACGGGGAGCCTATATATGCGACAGGTTCCATGATCTTTACTTCCCTGTGTGCTGGACGATATCGCCCTCTGCGATGATGATCGTCTCCTCTTCGATGCGAAAACCGCCGACAGGCATCGGGGGACCGTCATGGTCTCTGAAATAAAGCGGCAAGCCCTCAGCAAAGTTTAATGGATACTCTGTCGGGTCTTGGCGTTGATGATGAATGTGAATATGCGGTTCGCTGGTATTGCCTGAATTTCCGCATTCACCGATCGCCTGTCCTTCTTCGACCGTATCGCCCGTTCGCACGGTGACGCTTCCGTTCCTCAAGTGGGCGATGACCAGATAGGTCCCTGTCTCTTCGATGCGGATCATCACGTGATTACCGGTTGGCGCGGTGAAATTATTCGAGAGAATGCCGGGCACCTCATCAGGTTCGCCGTCGTGGGCGGAGACGACCAGCCCGTTGATGGGGGCAACAACTGGAACACCGTAACAACCGTAATCTTCCAGATTGGCGCTGCCTGAGAAATACGGGTCCACAACCAGGTCATACGCCCAGCGCTGGTCTGGCGCGGCGGCATGATAATTCGTTTTGATGGAATCGCCGCCCCACGCCACCCGCATGGGAACGTCCGCAGGCAGGCGGATCGTGACGGCGGGACTCGTTTTCTCCAGCGAGGCGGGGTAGGCAACCGGCGAAAACCACAAAATCAGCGGTGACAGGCTTAAGAGCGAGGCGACTCCCGTAAAAATCCACGCTTTGCTCACGTAGCGGCGAACAATGGCATAAATCGCGATTGTGATCAGCGTGACGCCGCCCAACAACGGGGGAATCAATTGCATCAGATACCAGCCGCTGATCTTCACCATTCCGCCTGCCAGCATCATGCCGAGCAACGCCAGCGCGGATAACACCATCAGCCCAAACGGTATCCAGCGCACTACATTCCAGAGTTTGGAAGGTGTCTTTTCTTCGTTCAAAGATTGTTCCATGTTTCCTCCGTCGAATTAGCAGTAAATGGTATTGAGCCATATACGGAGGCTGCATGTCAAAGTTGCAACGATTACCTTGTCTCAAGTTCCTTCAGAAATTTTTCCTTGTTTGCCGACCTTGCCGTCTTGCCGCTGGATGTTTTGATGATCCATTTTTCATCGACGATCTTGACGTGGCGCAGGGCGATGGCGGAGCTCTTGGTGACGTG
>CAYPHR010000320.1:0-3295 GCA_964410375.1 uncultured Anaerolinea sp.
GCGCAGGCGCTCACCAAGGACTGCCGGGCGGTTCACGTCACCTTGGGTTAACCAATTAATTTTACCCCCTTTGTGCAATGCGGCGCAAAAGGCTTATTTGCAATTTATTTTCATTTGCTTTGCAAACAGCCCAGCACCGTCCGTACGGCATTCTGCGGCTCCTCGTTCGTAACCGCCAAAACAGGAAAAGTTCCCAACGAATACACCTCGCGGATGTTTCCCGTCACCCAATGCTTTGGAAGAAAGCCCATCGCATCGGATTCGGAATTCAACACATCGGACATTTCCTGTAGGCTGGATGCCAGTCTCGCAAACGATGTGACGCTTCGTCCTTTCATCACGAACTGGTCAAACACCATCTGCAAATCCAACCCTGACGCATACATCCACACCTGCACGGACTCATCCCCCTGCCCTGCGAACAATGCCTGAACTTCCTCAAGAGTCAGGTTTTGGATTGAACTTTCGCGATTCACCACAACAAGGATTTCCTCTTCGTCTATTTGAAATGCAGGAAATCCGAAATTTTCCAATTCGCCTATACGCAAGGAAATATCAGGGTTCTCGGCAGCAACTTCAACAAGGATGTTTTGCTCATTGGCACAGGCAAAGAGTTCACTCATCCATGGCTGCACGGATGCGGTGGCGTAGGCGGTGATTGTTTCAGCTGGGACGTTTGGCGTGGGAGATGCGCAGGAAGCAAGGATGAAAGAGGAAAGAAGAAAGAAATGTTGTACGGAAAGCAGAAGGCGGAAGGCGGTCTGCGGTCTGTCGTCCATTTTCATTTTCACCACTCCCGCAGGAGCGCGGAGAGCAACTTTATACGTTGGGGAATGCTGTCTGCAAAGATGTACTCACGCTCCGAGTGATAGCCTTCACCGATCGCGCCGAGTCCATCCAGCACTGGGATGCCAAGTGGCGCGACGAAATTCGCATCCGAGACGCCGCCCGTACCGCCTGCGCTGAGTTCCATGCCCATGCCTGCCGCAATGGACCTGGCTTTCTCGAAGGTGGCTTTCATCGTATTATCAAATGGCATCGGTCCACGGTTCAAGCCGCCCGTTACAGTGACAGTGGTTCCATCTAGGATGGGTTTGAGATTCTTCATCAAGCCTTCGATGCGTCCCCATTCTTCAGGCTGCAAAATGCGCACATCCACTTCAATCGACGCTTCATCTGGCACGACGTTGGATACCGTCCCACCATGAATCACACCGACATTGAGCGTGGTACCTTTCGAGTAATCAGTCATCTTTTGGATGGCGAGTACTTGATGCGCCATTTCTTCGATGGCGTTGCGTCCTTTTTCATGGTCACCGCCTGCATGCGCGGCACGCCCCGTCGTGCGGACATTGAATCCACCCCCGCCTTTTCGCCAAGTCTTGAGACCGCCGTTCATCAGGGCGGGTTCCATCACCAAGACAAGTTCCGCATTCTTTGCGGTCTGCTCGATGATTTCACGCGAGGTCGGGCTGCCGATCTCTTCGTCGGAGGTGCATAGCAACGTCACAGGGCGGGATAGTCCGTTTTGGATGGCGTCTTCAATCGCCGCAAGCGCAATGACAATACTGGCTTTCATATCCGACACACCCGGACCAAAGATCTTGCCGTCCGCTTCGCGGTAGGGCATTGAGACAAGCGTGCCGAGCGGGAAGACCGTGTCCATGTGGCAGAGGAGAATGACGGGGCTTTGTCCCCCGTTCCATTTGCAAAAGACATGATTCCCCGTAGTCTGATTCGGAATCACATCCACCTGTGCGCCCAGGCGTTTCGCTTCTTCCATGACGATGGAGCCGACTCGATCTACTGCGGCTTTTTCATTCGAGGGGGATTCCGTTTCGACGAGAAGTTTTAGAAGTTGTTTTGTATCCATTGCGTTTTATCTCAAAAGGAAAACAAGAACGCCCGCCACGGCGCAGTAGATGGCAAAGGCATACAGCGAATGCTTGCTTAGGTAGGCGATCAACCAGCGGATGGCAAGCCATCCAGCCCCCGCCGCGGAGACAAATCCCACCGCGAGCAAGGGCAAGAACTCACTGAAGTTCGGCATTTGCAGCACATCCAGCATTTCATATCCGCCCGCCGCCAGCATAACAGGCACGGACATCAGAAACGCAAACCGTGCCGCGGATGGACGGTCAAAGCCGCGGAACATGCCGCCGCTGATGGTGGATCCGCTGCGAGATGCGCCGGGGAACACAGCAATGATCTGGAACAAGCCGACTACAAGGGCATCCAGCCAAGTCATGGAGTTGAGGCGGCGGTCTTTTTTCGTCAGCCACTCGGCGAGGGTGAGCAGGGTTGCGGCGGAGAAGAGTCGAATGGACGCTTGCAGCATGGGTTGGCGGAAGAGCGCTTCGACGGCATCGCGCAGGAGGTAACCCGCAATGAGTGCGGGGATGGTGGCGACGATGATGTAAATTCCGAGCCAGGCATCGGATGGCAGATTCCATGTGGAGCGCGGTTTGGTGAACATGATCGGCAAAGCCTGAAGCGTTGACTTTGCGATCGAGAGCAGGTCATTCCAATAGAACGCGAATAGCGAGACCAGCGTGCCAAGTTGGACGATGACAAGAAAGGAAAACATCGCCCCATCGGCAGGGATGCCAAGCAAATTCTGGGTGATGAGCAAATGCGCAGTGGACGAGACGGGGATGAATTCGGTCAATCCCTGTACGATGCCGAGGAGGATGGCGTGAAAAAAATTCATTGCACAGCCGCCCGCTTCGCATTGTTCGACCACTGCAACAACAACTCAGGCGCTTTCTCTTCAAACACACCTTGAGCAATATACATTCGTATCTTCTCCATCAAGCGAATTAACGCTCGTAAATTATGAATCGACAATAATGTCCCTGCCAGAAGTTCCTTCGCCACGATGAGATGACGGATGTACGCCCGCGTAAAGGTCTGGCAGGCATAGCAGTCGCAGGTCTCGTCAATGGGACGTTCGTCCCGCGCAAACGATGCGTTCATCAAATTCAAGCGTCCTTCGGGAGAAAACGCAGAATGATGCCGCGCCAACCGCGTTGGCAATACACAATCAAAAATGTCAATACCGCGCAAGACACCGTTGATCAAGTCCTCAGGCGTGCCGACTCCCATCAGATAGCGCGGCTTGTTCTCAGGAAGAATCGGTGTGACCACATCGAGCGTTTCGTGCATTTCGGCTTTCGTCTCTCCTACCGAGAGTCCGCCGATGGCGATGCCGGGCGTATCAAGCGAGGCGATGAACTTCGCAGATTCCGCCCGCAGCGTTAGATTCACACCGCCCTGCAAGATCCCGAACAAGGCT
>CAYPHR010000321.1:0-3293 GCA_964410375.1 uncultured Anaerolinea sp.
CTCCTCGCAATGCGGCAGCGCGGATGTCCTCTCCGCCCTCGGCGTCAACCTCGACCTCACCGCCGAGCAGGTCGCGGGCGCCATCGAACAAATCGGCATCGGTTTCATGTTCGCACCCAAGTTTCATCCTGCCATGAAGCACGCCATCGGTCCGCGCAAAGAGATCGGTCAACGCACCATCTTCAATATCCTCGGTCCGCTCACCAATCCCGCGGGCGCGAACATTCAACTCACGGGTGTCTTCGACCCCAAACTCACTGAGCCACTCGCCCAGGTCCTCAACGAACTCGGTTCGAAAGCTGCGCTCGTCATTCACGGCGCCAACGGTCTCGACGAACTCAATACCACCGGCGCGAATCGTGTCAGTCATCTCAAGAACGGCACGGTTGAGACCTACGATCTGCATCCATCCGACCTGGGTCTTGGGCAGTCCACGGTGCAAGACCTGCGCGGCGGCACCCCCGACGAATCCGCGCAGATGATGCGCGACCTCCTCGGCAACAGGCTCATTGGCGCCCGCCGCGACGCGGTCCTGCTCAACGCCGCCGCCGCCCTCGCCGCCGAAACCGGCGATTTCAAATCCGCCCTTGCCGAAGCCCAAGCCTCGCTCGATAGCGGCAATGCCCTCGCCAAGCTCAACGCGCTGGTCGAATTCACCAAACAGTTCCAGACGCTTCAATGAGTATTCTCGCCAGGATCATCGAACAGAAGAAGCTGGAGATCGCGGCGCTCGACGCCCAAGCCTTACGCCGCGCCGCAGACGCTTCCCCCGCGCCCCGGGATTTTCTCTCTGCAATTTCCCCTCTCCCCGCGGGAGAGGGGGCAGGGGGGAGGGCGCGCCGCCGCTTCGGGTCTCACCCCAGCCTGATCGCTGAACTCAAGCGCGCCTCTCCCTCCAAAGGGATTCTCGCCCCGCACCTCGACCTGTTCCAAGTGGCAGACCTCTACATCCAAAACGGCGCCTCTGCCATCTCGGTGTTGACTGATGAGAAATTCTTCATGGGAAGCCTTCACACCTTACGAGAACTCCGTGCTCGCCACATGAAACTTGAAACTTCGCACGTGACACCTCTCTTGCGAAAAGATTTCACCATCGACGAAGTACAACTCTACGAAGCGCGCGCCAACGGCGCGGACGCCATCCTCCTCATCGCCGCCGCGTTGACGGACGATGCCCTCTTCGCCGATTTGCATGCCTGCGCCCTGGGTTTGGGTTTGACCGCCCTGGTCGAAGTTCATAATGAAGAAGAAACTGAACGGGCACTGAAGTTGAAAGGTGTGAAGTTGATCGGCATCAACAACCGCAACCTTGCCACCTTCGAGGTCACCCTCGAAACGACCGAAAAACTCCGTCCCATGATTCCCTCCGAGATCGCCGTGGTTGCCGAAAGCGGGATCTTCACCGCCAGCGATGTTGACCGCTTGGCAAAAGCCAACGTGGATGCAATTCTTGTCGGTGAGGCATTGGTGACTTCGGAAGATATTTCTGCAAAGGTGAGAGAACTTTCGGGAATGGGCGAGTAGGTCACGCTTGTAGCGTGACACATATTCTATGAACGATGTCACCACGGAAACGCAATGACCAAAATCAAAATCTGCGGAATCAAAACTGTTCGTGATGCGCTTGCGGCGATCGAGGCAGGCGCGGATTATCTGGGATTCAACTTCTACCCACAAAGCCCGCGCTTTATTGAGAGGCAAGCCTGTGCTGAAATCACCTCTGTTTTGAAAAGGGAGTATCCGCAGGCCAGGCTCGTGGGTGTGTTTGTCAATTCCTCCGTTGAAGAGGTGAAGGATACCCTGCAAATCTGTTCATTGGATTTGGCGCAATTGCACGGTGATGAGACGCCAGAGATGATTGCAGCATTCAATGGCAAAGCCTTCAAGGCGTTTCGTGGAATTCCTGAAAACGTAGATGGCTTTGCGAGAAATGATGCTCCCGCTTTTTTGCTGGATGCTTCTGTGAAAGGCATCTACGGCGGGAGCGGCGTCACTGCCGATTGGGATGCCGCGGCGGAATTGGCGAAGACGTATCCGTTGTTGCTGGCAGGCGGACTCACGCCGGAGAATGTCGCGGAGGCGGTGAGCCGAGTCAAGCCGTGGGGGGTGGATGTGGCTTCGGGCGTGGAGTCAGCCCCGGGTGAGAAAGATGCGGGAAAGCTGGTTGAGTTTGTAAAAGCAGTTCGAGTCGGAGAATCCAAATAGAAAGTGGATGAGCTAAATTCCTGCTTTCCACTTTCCAAGAGAGAATTATGACAACAACATTATTACCCCACAAATTCGGTCCCTACGGCGGACAGTTCGTGCCTGAAACATTGATGCCCGCGTTGATCGAGTTGGAAGAGGCGTTCGTGGCGGCGAGGGCGGATGTCCAATTTCAAAAAGAGTTCAACAAGTTGATGGCGTCGTTCGTCGGGCGACCCACGCCGTTGACGTATGCAAAACGTCTCTCGGAAAAATTGGGCGGCGCGCAAATTTATTTGAAGCGCGAAGACCTGGCGCACACGGGCGCGCACAAGATCAACAATGCCTTGGGGCAGGCGCTGCTCGTGAAGCGGATGGGCAAGCGGCGCATCGTGGCCGAGACCGGCGCGGGGCAGCATGGCGTTGCCTCGGCGACGGCAGCGGCGTTGCTGGGCCTTGAATGCGTGGTGTACATGGGCGAAGTGGACATTGCGCGGCAGGAACCGAATGTATTTCGGATGAAGCTGCTCGGCGCGGAGGTGCGCCCCGTGAGTTCGGGGACGAAGACGTTGAAGGATGCCATCAACGAAGCGATCCGCGATTGGGTGACGAACGTGCGTGATACGCATTATCTGCTCGGCTCGGCGCTGGGACCGCATCCGTACCCGACGATCGTGCGCGAATTCCAGTCGGTGATCGGGACGGAGGCGCGCGAACAGATGCTGCTGGAAGTGGGACGCCTGCCGGATACGGTCATTGCGTGTGTGGGCGGCGGGTCGAATGCCATCGGCGTCTTCAGTGGATTCGTGAACGATGAACAGGTGGAGTTGATCGGCGTGGAAGCAGGTGGAAGCGGGATCGAATCGGGTAAACACGCGGCGCGCTTCGGCGACCCATCAAAGGGACGTGTGGGAGTCATCCACGGCACGCGCACGTACGTGTTGCAGGATGAAGATGGGCAGATCGCGGAGACACATTCCGTTTCGGCGGGGTTGGATTATGCGGCGGTGGGTCCCGAACATGCGCTGATGCGCGATAATGAGCGCGCCTTCTACACCTCTGCAACGGATACGGAAGCGTTGGACGCGTTCCAGACCTTGTGCCACACC
>CAYPHR010000322.1:0-3266 GCA_964410375.1 uncultured Anaerolinea sp.
TCCTGCTCCAGCTCTTCATCGATGCGCGTCTGGATGTCGTAGATCCTGCGGTACATGCCATTCTCATCTTTCAATAGTTCGGCATGTGTTCCCTTCTGGACGACCTTGCCCTTGTCCAGCACAAGGATCAGATCCGCCTTCATCACCGACTGGATGCGGTGCGCGATGATAAAGGTCGTGCGGTGCTCCATCAGGTCATCCAACGCCTGCCGGATGGACGCTTCCGTCTCGGTATCCACCGAGGAGGTCGAGTCGTCAAGGATCAAGATCTTCGGGTTCTTCAGGATGGTGCGCGCAATGGTCACGCGCTGTTTCTGTCCGCCGGAGAGCGTCACGCCTTTCTCGCCGACGATGGTGTTGTAGCCGTCGGGGAACCCGGTGATGACGTCATGCACGGCGGCGGCTTGCGCGGCGGCTTCGATCTCCGCCTGCGTCACTTTGCGACCCACGCCATAAAGGATGTTCTCGCGGATCGAGCGGCTGAACAGGAACGGCTCCTGCTGTACGATGCCGATCTGCTCGCGCAGGTACTTGCGCGGATAATCCTTCAAGTCCGCGCCGTCGAGCAGGATCTGCCCGCCGGTGTATTCATGGAAGCGCGGCAGTAAATTGACCAGCGAGGTCTTGCCCGAACCCGTCGAGCCGAGCAGTGCAATGGATTGTCCCGGCTGGATGTGGAACGAAACATCCTTGATGACGTCATGCGTCCCATCGGAGTACATGAACGAGACATCCCGGAACTCGATCTCGCCGCGCACCGGACCTGTCGGCTGGACCTTGCCGCCATCGAGGTCTTCGCGCGCCTGTTTGGTGATGTCCATCAGGCGCTGGTACGAGACCATGCCCGTGGAGGTCTGCACGATGATGCGACCGAGATTGCGGATCGGGAAGATCAGCCAGACCACCAGCCCGACGTACGCCACATAGTCACCGACGGAGATCTCGCCGTTGATCGCCATCAGGGCGGCATAGACGAAACCGAACAGCATCTGCGCGCCGAGCACGATATCCGAAAGGGGCCAGAAGAGCGAGTGCATCAACAGCAGGAACTTGCCTTTGATGTACTTGCCCCAGTTGTCCTTGTCGAACTTTTCCTTTTCGTAGTCCTGCCGCGCGAAGGCTTTCACCACGCGCACGCCGGTCAGGTTCTCCTGCAATGTTGTGGAAAGGATCGCCTCCTGCGCCTGATAATCTTCGTAGGCTTTGGTCACTTTCTTGAAGAACCACAGCGAGACCAGCAGGATGGGCGGAATGACGATCACCGACAGCCAGCCCAGTTCCGCATTGATGTGCAGGATCGCGAACCAGTTGATAAAGAACAGCAGGATGATGCGCCCGACGCCGATGGCTTGCTCCGAAAAGAAGCGCCGCAGGGCGTCCACATCCGAAGTGACGCGCTCGATCAGGTCGCCCGTCGGCGTGGTGCTGTGATACGAAAAGCTCAGCCGCTGGATGTGGTCGAACAGGAAGTCCCGCAGGCGGCGGGTGATGCCTTCCGCGGTGTAGGCTGCCAGCCGTCCTGAAAGGAACGAGCCGCCGCCTTCCACGAATGCCAGCAGGATGAAGCCCAGCCCGATCCATAAAAAGGTCTGGGTCATCGTCGAGCCGAGCATCACGCCGTCTCCCAGCACACTGTCGGCGAAGAAGCGCAGCAACAGGTAGACCGAGGTCTTCGCCAGCGCGGAAATGGCAAGTGCAACCGTCGCCGCGATGTAGGGGAAGCGGTAGTCCGTCATCATGCGCCACAAACCGAGCAGGCGGTTCGCATCAAGCGCGTTACGGAAATCGAAATATGGGGAGGTGGTGGTAGTGTTCATTGTGATTTCTCCCCCCTCTCCAAAATGGGAGAGGGGCAGGGGTGAGGGGAAACATTAAACAAAAAGGCTGCGGCGGATGCGCCACAGCCCAAAAACAACAGGGGACAGAAAATTGACCTAGATTCGGTCAACAGGCGCACTCCGAGAAGGAATTTTTCCAACTGCATCGGGGATAAAAAAGATCGTGCCGGACATCAAGAGTGCGCTCCTTTCATGAAAATTTCGTGCGAAACCGAGTTTACACCCAGCCCCGCGATTGTGTCAAGGTGAGAATAGGATTAATTCGGAAATATGCGCCCGAACCGCTGCGTCCAAATTCCAAAAGGAGAAGACCATGAAACGAAACTTTCTATTCGTTTTGATATTCGCACTTGCCGCCTGTACGCCCGTTCAGGACCTTCCGCCCGCCACCGCCGATGCGGTGGATATCGCTCCGCTTCCGACCCCGACCGAAGTTGATCCTCCTGCGCAGACCGTTCCAACATCCCCAGTCGAATCGTCCGAAACTGCGCTGGATATTTTCTCCATGCTGCCTGCGCCAACTTGCAACGGCACGTTGACTGCGCCACAGATGGAAGGTCCGTATTACACGCCGGACACACCCGAACGAAACTCCCTGCTGGAGGACGGTGTGGAGGGGGAGAGGCTGTTGCTGATCGGCTATGTACTGGATGTGAACTGTCAACCCGTCCCCAACGCCTGGCTGGATTTCTGGCAAACGGATGGCAACGGAGTCTATGACAATGCCGGCTACACCCTGCGCGGACATCAATATACCGACGAGCAGGGACGTTATTATCTTGAAACGGTCGTTCCGGGAGCGTATTCGTCCCGCCCGATCCGGCACATCCACGTCAAGGTGCAGGCGCCGAACGGACCTGTGCTCACGTCCCAGCTTTACTTCCCCGGCCAGCCGGTTGACGGTCTGACCGTGCCATTGACCCCGCAGGACGGCTATCAACTCGGCGTCTTTAATTTCGTGGTGGAACAGTAGGCTTTACGGCAGGAAGAAATCACAACGCCCGTCGGCAGCGTTACAGCGGGCGATCTCTTTGTTCAGCCACAGGATGCGGAACTGGTTGGAGCCTTCCAGTTCGGTCCAGAAGATCTGTCCCTGCGGGCGGTCAAAGCGCGGCTGGACGACTCCGACGATGCCGAACTCGCAATCGGACGGGTTCAAGTAGGGAATATCCAAGCCGTAGACGATGATGCTGACACAATACTTGGGCAGCAGGTTCTTGTTGTTGGGCTTTTCCCAGACATACCCTTGAAAGGCGCTCTCCATCGGGTTCCCGTCCGGGTCCAGACGCTGGAAGGAGAAAGCGGATAAACTGCGGCGGACGATCGAGCGGTTGAGCAGGTAGAAACTCGACTCGTTGTAGATCAGCGAGAATGAATAGCCGTCCGGGTATAGCACCGTCGGCATGGGCATGGTCGCTGTGGGGGATG
>CAYPHR010000323.1:0-3264 GCA_964410375.1 uncultured Anaerolinea sp.
ATCGTCACCCACACCTTGCGGCAGGCAAAACGCCTTGCAGACCATGTCATCTTTATGTACCTCGGCGAGGTCATCGAAGCAGGTTCCGCAATAGACGTGTTCAACAATCCCCAGCACGAACGCACAAAACAATATCTTGAAGGACAGTTCTAGGATATGCAAAGCCGCTATCGAAACATAGCGGCTTTGTCTATCACCAAATCCCCGGTATCAGGCGGTAACGTGTCTTCTGCGCGTACTCCCTGTAGCCGGGCAATTCGGCTTGCAGCGTCTTATCTTCCAATGCGGTGCGGATGAGCAATACAAGTGAGATCAGCACGGCAGGGACAAGCGCCCAAATTGAATCAAGGAAAAAGGGAATGGCAAGATATGTCCACAAAACGCCTGCATACCCCGGGTGACGGATGAAGCGATATGGTCCCGTTGTAACCACATGATGACCGCGGTCGGTCTGTATCCGCACGACACCGGAAAAGAAACGGTTCTCGATCAGCGCCCAGGTGCCCAACCCATAACCGAGCAGAATGGCAGCTAACGCAATTATCTTTACTTGCAGGCTGAAGGGGAATGTCCAGCCGAGGAGTTTATCCAACCCGGCAACCGCCAAAATGAAAATCGACCCCACTGCCACAATGGGCGCAAGAATTCGGTCCCAATGCTTGGCATCCTGCAATTCCATCGAACGTGCGCGTTCCTTCAATATATCCGGGTGGCGGCGTGCAGCCAGCCCCCGGCTGAGCACAAAACCCAATGAGGATACCGCGGCATACACCCACGCCTCCCGCCAATCCCATACACCTGAAATGAGCATCGGCAAAAGCGGCAGGAGCACAACCACAATCACCAGTTGGAAGATGATCTTAAACGTAAATGTTCTCTTAATTTCAGTCATAATGTCCTCCATAACCATTATAATAATCTGCAGAATTGGATACAAACATGAAAACAAAACGAATCCTCCTTGTTCTGCTGGTCGGGCTGGCCATCTTGCAATCTGTGGCTGTCGTCTCTGCCCAAAGCGGTGCGCCGCTGGCGATCACCATGCCCGTGGAGGGACCGATCGTGCAACCGATGCTGGATTACATCAACCGCGGCATCCGGACCGCCGAGCAGTTGGACGCGGAAGTGCTGGTGATCGAGTTGAACACTCCGGGCGGGAATGTCGGCACCATGCTGGAGATCATCGAAGCGATGGGAAACAGCCGTGTGCCGGTGGTGGTGTACGTCTCGCCGCGTGACGCGCAGGCGGCAAGCGCCGGCGCGCTCATCACCATGGCGGGAGATGTCTCTGCCATGGCGCCGCGCACAGTGATCGGCGCGGCGAGTCCCGTGGATAGTTCCGGCGGCGACATCGAATCAACGATGGAACGCAAGATCAAGGAAGATCTGAAAGCCAAAGTGCGCGGACTGATGGAAGGGCGCAGTGAAGAGGCAGTGCAACTCGCCGAAGCCATGGTCGAGAATGCGGTGGCGGTCACTGCCAACGAGGCGCTCGAAGTCGGCTTGATCGATTTCATGGCAGACGATACCGAAGACCTCCTGCAGCTGCTGGATGGCGTGCAGGTGGATGTGCGCGGCGAAACACGCACCCTGAACACCGAAGACATCGAAACCCGCGAACTCGACATGAGCCTGATCGAGTTTCTGCTGCTCATCCTTATCGATCCGAATATTTCCTTCCTGCTGCTGGCGATTGGCGTGCAGGCGATCTACATCGAACTTTCCAGCCCGGGCGGATGGTTTGCAGGCTTTCTTGGCGCAGTCTGCCTGACCATGGCGGTCTACGGGCTTGGCGTGCTTCCCATCAATTGGTTCGGGTTGATCTTCATGGTGATCGCATTCGTATTGTTCGTCCTTGAAGTAAAAACCCCAACCTACGGTGCGCTCACAGTGGCGGGAGTTGCTTCGTTCATTGTCGGCGCGCTGGTCTTATTCAACTCGCCCGGCACGCCTCAGTTCCAGCGCGTGTCGGTTCCGCTGGTGATCGGCATGGGCATCTTCCTCGGTCTGGTCTCCTTTGGTGTTATCATGTTCGCTGTCCGTGCGCAGCGCTCGCCGGTCCGCATCGGGATGGAATCCATGCTCGGGCAATCAGGAACAGCCATCACGTTCCAGCGAGGCGCAGGTCAGGTTCAGGTTGGAAGCGAACAGTGGAGTGCGGAAAAATCCCCGGATTCAAAAAACATCCGAAAGGGTGATGCGGTCGAAGTTGTCGAAGTGCGTGGATTGAGATTGATCGTAAGAAAAAAATAACGCGACGTTAATGTCGCGCCTCAAGAGGACCTTATGGCTGTTACCCCAACAAGAGACAGAGTCAACCCCCAGGCGGATGCGCGTCCCCTGCGCCGCCCGGATTGGATCAAAGTACGCGCGCCGTCGGGCGAAACCTACGAATGGCTGCACGGCTTGATGCGCAAGAAGGAATTGCACACCGTATGCGAGGAAGCCATGTGCCCGAACCTCGGCGAATGCTGGGGCAGCGGCACCGCAACATTTTTGATGCTTGGTGATGTCTGCACGCGCACCTGTGCCTTCTGTGACATCAAACATGGCAAACCCGCCTTGCTGGATTGGAACGAAGCCGAGCGTGTGGCGCAAGCCGTGAAGGCGATGGAATTGAAACACGCGGTCATCACGTCCGTGAACCGCGATGAACGCCGCGACGGCGGTGCCCCGATCTTTGCGATGGTGATTCGCCGCATCCGCGAATTGCTGCCCGGCTGTTCCATCGAAGTTCTCATTCCCGATTTCAAGGGCAGTATCGAAGCGCTGAAGATCGTCATGGATGCCCGCCCCGAGATCCTGAACCACAACGTGGAGACCGTTCCGCGCCTGTTCAAGACCGTCCAGCCGCAGGATAACTACGAGTGGGCGGCGGCGACGCTCTCCAATGCCAAGAAACTCGACCCCGATGTGCTGACCAAATCCGGCATCATGCTCGGACTCGGCGAGACGATGGACGAGGTCAAAGCGGTGATGCGCGACCAGCGCGATTGGGGCGTGGATATTTTGACCATCGGTCAATACCTGCAACCCAGCAAAAAACATCTTGCGATGGAGCGCTATTACACAATGGAAGAGTTTGCCGAATTGCGTGAATATGGCAAAGAGATCGGCTTCAAGTGGGTCGAGTCGAACCCGCTGGTGCGGTCGTCGTATCATGCGGCAGAGCAGGTCCGCGCGTTAAGTGTGGTTCATCGAAAATTATATGGGGAACAGTTGCCTGTGGTTAGCAACCACTAGAGTAAAAACTCCCGTCGAATT
>CAYPHR010000324.1:0-3262 GCA_964410375.1 uncultured Anaerolinea sp.
AAATAATCGAGATGCACAGCGCGGATGAGTTCGGGCTGCTCCATGAGCACACGCGCCGACCACAGGTCATCGTTCAAGTCACAGCCGCGCCGTTCGAGTTCGGTCGCAAGCGCGCCGTCCACGACGGCGATGGGTTGATGTTGTAAAAGGGTTTCGATGGGGTTCATAGATTTTCCATAAGTAGGGGCGACCCGCCCGTGTTGATCGAGATGTGGGACGAACCGTGAAGGGTCGCCCTTACGATTGCCACGGCAGTTTTGCCAAATCCACATTGCCGCCGCTGATGATAACGCCGATCTTCAATCCGCTCAGATCGATCTTCTTTTCCCACAGCACGCCGATCGCCACCGCGGACGATGGCTCGATGATGATCTTCGCGCGTTCCCACACGAACTTCATCGCCGCAATAATACCCGCCTCGCTGACTGTGACGATCTGCTCGACGTTCTGCTGGATGATGGGGAAGGTCAATTGCCCAAGCGATGTGAGCAAACCGTCCGCCACCGTTTTGGGATTTTCGGATGGAATGATTCTCCCCGCCTGCATTGAGCGGAATGCATCATCCGCCATTTCGGGTTCGCCCGCAATCACGCGGATGCCCGGCTTGAGTCCCTTCGCCGCAATGGACGTGCCGCTTAGCAACCCGCCGCCGCCGACGGGCGCGATGATCACGTCCAGGTCGGGGAAGTCCGCCAGCAGTTCGAGCGCCGCCGTCCCCTGACCTGCGATGACGAGCTCATTGTTATACGGATGTATAACCGCCGCGCCCGTCTTCTCGCGGATGCTTTCCATCGTGCTTTCGCGGGCTTGCAAGGTCGGTTCGCAGAAGGTGATCTGTCCGCCGTAGCCCGCCACCGCGTCTTTCTTCACCTGCGGCGCGTTGCTCGGCATGACGATATAGGCAGGGATGCCGCGATTCCGCGCCGCCAACGCCAGCGCCGCCGCATGATTCCCCGACGAGTGGGTGACCACGCCCCGTGCCGCTTCTTCGTCTGTGAGCGAAAATACGGCGTTCGTCGCCCCGCGGAATTTGAACGCGCCGACTTTTTGCAGGTTCTCGCATTTCATGTACACCTGCGCATCCACCTGCTGATTCAGGCTTTCATTGGTCATTACAGGCGTGCGATGCACGTATGGCTTAATCCGCTGTGCGGCTTGTTGGATGTCGGTGAGTGTGACGGTCATAATTCAATCTCCAAGTGGTCATGCTTGCGGCATGACACCTTTTATATCGTGGATGTCACGTTTCAAGCGTGATCTACATTAGCTAATAGCCTCTCTCAAAATCAACTTGATATTTTAACGGCTTGCCTTCGGTATACAACCGATAGTTCTCAATAAACACTTTTGCAATATCTTCAGGGAAACTCGGCGCGGATGTGTGATACGTCATGATTAAATTCTTCGTCGTCCAGAATGGATGTTCCTGCGGAAGCGGTTCCTGCTCGAAGACATCCAACACTGCGCCAGCCAGTTTTTTATTCTCAAGCGCCAAGATCAGCGCGGATTCATCCACCGCCGAGCCGCGCCCGACATTGATGAAGGCGCAATGAGGCGGCAGTGCGGAGAGCAGGTCTGCATCCACGAGTTTGCGGGTTCCTTTTGTGTTGGGGAGAATGGAAACGAGATAATCCAATTCATCCGCAAACTTCGATAACTCGTCCCCGTGAAAATATTCATCTACAAACTCGCAATCTTCGCTGGAGCGTGTGTATCCGCACACGGTCATGCCGAAGAACTTCGCCGTCCGCGCCACCTCCGCGCCGATGGAGCCGGCGCCGAGCAAGCCGATGGTCTTTCCGCGCAACGTGCCCGTTAGAAAGCGCATCCACTCTTTGCGCTGTTGTGCCTGCGCCAGTTCGAGAATCTTCCGCTCGTGCGCCAGCAAATACCCGAACACGAATTCAGACATCAAACCGCCAAAGACGCCGCGCGCGTTCGTCAAAACATAATCCCGCCGCAGGGACGGATCGAGCAGCGGTTCCACGCCCGCCCAGGTGGACTGCACCCATTTCACGTTTGGCAGGTTGTCCAGCTCCCTGGCGATCATGGACGGCGCGCCAAGCGCGATCTCACATTCATCCGTCGGTTCGGTGAGAATATTCACGTCCGGCAGTTCGGCAGTCACGAGCGCGCGATATGCCTCATGGTCTTTCGTCAGCATCAAAACATTTTTCATAACGCTAATTTTACCGCTTGTGCCTGTGCTGGGTATAATTGCCCGCATGACCGACCCGAAACTTTCGCTTCGACATTTCATGTCCCGCATCATTGATTACGCGGGCTTATATCCGCCCGCCAATTTACCGTTGGAAGAAGCCTTCCAGAACTTTCTGGATTATCAAGACTCGCCCGACTCGTGGATGCTTGCGCGATTCGTCATCCCCGCCAAACGGCTTCCGCATCTGACTCCGCTCATGCCTGCTTCTGCCTCCGTGTTGTCTTTCACTACCCTCGGGCGGAGCGGCTCCACTGCGGACGAATTCCTCGCCAACCTCAAACTCGACCTTGAAGACATCCGGTCCTTTCGTGAAACTTACGGCGCATCCGCCATCGTGGACATGTTCGAAGTCGCGCTCCCGTCTTCGGCGTTGACCGATGCGACTCAAGCGCACGACCTTGTCAAATCCGCTTCGGATATGCTCAACAAGAACGGCATCACTGTCTTTTTTGAAGCTCTGTCTGGAGAGGGATGGCAGACACGAGCGGAGAATCTGATTCGCGCCCTGCGCAAACTCAAGGATCGCCACGTCGGGTTCAAACTCCGCACAGGCGGCGTCACCGCGGATGCGTTCCCATCCACCGAGCAGATCGCGTGGGCGATTGCCTCCGTCCGTGATGCGGGCGTGCCGCTCAAATGCACGGCGGGACTTCATCATCCCATCCGCCACTACAACGAAAGCGTGCAGACAAAAATGCATGGCTTCCTCAACGTCTTCGGGGCAGGGATTTTGGCAGAAGCACACGGACTTTCGCAGGCGCAGATCCAGTCCATTCTTGAAGATGAAAATCCAGAAAATTTCACCTTTGATGAAAATGGCTTCGCTTGGAAGGATTTGCGCATAGCCACTTCGGAGATTACGAAGAGCCGCCCCTTCGCCACCTCCTTCGGCAGTTGCAGTTTCGACGAACCCCGCGAAGATTTGCGGAATTTGGAGATGCTGTAGGGGCGACCCTTCAGAATCGTCAATGACCTGCGGATTTCATGGGCGGGTCGCCCCTACTTTGTGAAAATGGAAAATAATACTATGCTCAAATCCTT
>CAYPHR010000325.1:0-757 GCA_964410375.1 uncultured Anaerolinea sp.
CCGTCACCCCGCAATTTGACATCGGCAACAACGTCAACGGCTCGGGTGAATTCATCATCGCAGAGGACGGCGCGCTGTACTACCAACCCAAACCCGAAAATGACAATATGTACGTCTTCGGCTCCAGCCGTGTCAGTTGGATCGACTGGCTCGGTGCGTTGATGTTCGTCGGCGTGCTGGTTGGAGTCACCGGACACGGGGCGCTGAGAGTGTTTTCCTCGAAGAAACAGGCTCATGGTCCGGTACGAACCGAACGGATCTTCATGTATCAGGCATATGAACGCTTCTGGCACTGGCTCCAGACCGCGGCGATCCTCATCCTGCTTTTCACCGGCTTGGTGATTCACAGACCGGACATCTTCGGCGCATTTTCGTTCAGCGGCATGGTGATCGTCCATAACGTGGTCGCCGCAGTCCTTGCCGTCAACGCCGCGCTTTCCCTGTTCTATCACATCGCAACCGAGAACATCCGCCGCTATATTCCGCATCCGCACGGCTTCTTTGACGACACCTTTAAACAGCTTGTGTATTACACCAAGGGCATCTTCCGAGGCGGAAAGCATCCATTTGAAAAGACGCCCGGCAAGCGGCTCAATCCGCTGCAACAAGCCACCTACTTTATGATCCTGCATGTGCTTCTGCCGCTGCAAGGGCTGACCGGCATCCTGATGTGGGGCGTGCAGAAATTCCCCGCCGCCGCCAATCTGTTCGGCGGACTGCCCTTCCTTGCTCCCTTACACTCGCTTATCGCATGGAC
>CAYPHR010000325.1:767-3255 GCA_964410375.1 uncultured Anaerolinea sp.
TGCATCGTTCATCGTTGTCCATGTATACCTGACAACCACGGGCGCAACTCCCCTCGAAGCCATGCGCGGCATGGTCACAGGCTGGGAGGAAGTGGAAGTACATGAAGACAAGAATGAAGGATAAAAAAACAAGGTCACAAGTCAAACGCCCTGCCTTTGTGACTTTCGTGTCCTTTGTGTTTAGAAAAAGGAAAAAAACATGACCACACAAACCAGAAAATCAATTTTCAAACGTCCCGAAAAACCATATGTGCATCCGTACTTTGGCGGTGTTGTGCTGGGAATCGTCCTGTTCCTTGCCTTCTTTCTCACCGGCAACGGACTCGGTTCCTCCGGCGCGACCAGCCGCATCGACGCAGCGATCGTGGATGCCATCTCGCCCTCGCATGTGGACAACAACACATACTTATTGAAGATGGCGGGCGGGGATAAAAATCCGCTGGATGACTGGATCGTGCCTGTCTTCTTCGGCGCATTGCTCGGCGGATTCGCCTCAGGTTTGTTCAACGGGCGCTTGAAGTTCATGACCACACGCGGACCGCAGATCTCCGACCGCACCCGCTGGATGATGGCATTTCTCGGCGGCGTGCTCTTCCTCTACGGCGCGCGCCTGGCGCGTGGATGCACCTCTGGGCAGGCGCTTTCGGGCGGCGCGACATTATCCGCCGGCTCGTGGCTGATCATGTTCGCCATCTTCGGCGGCGCGTATGGACTGGCGTATTTTGTAAGGAAATTATGGAATTGATGTCGTTGCGAGCGAAGCGAAGCAACCCCCAAATTGATGAGGGGATTGCTTCGGGCGGACGAACACCGCCTCGCAATGACATAGGAGATTTATCATGAACTTCCCACTCCCTGAATTTATCGTCGTCAGCGCAGCCAACCCGTGGACGTATGTGCTCTTCGGCGTGATCGGCTTTGCTTTCGGCTACGTGCTCGAAATGTCGGGCTTCGGCGACTCTCGCAAACTCGCCGCGCAGTTCTATTTCACCGAGTTGACCGTGCTCAAGGTCATGTTCACCGCCATTGTCACAGCGATGGTACTGCTCTTCGGTGCAGTCTCGCTCGGCATTCTCAACTTCAGCCAGGTGTGGGTCAACCCGACCTACCTTTGGTCAGGCATCATTGGCGGGTTGATCATGGGCGTCGGCTTCATCATCGGCGGGTTCTGTCCCACCACCTCGCTCGCTTCCGCATCCACAGGCAAAATTGACGGCATGTTCTTCATGCTCGGCGGATTTGTCGGCGCGGCGCTCTTCGCCGAGACCGAACCGCTCTTCTCGAACTGGTACAACAACGCCGGCTTCTACGGGCGCCTGACCCTCGACCAGGTCTTCGGCATTCCCGTCGGCGTGGTCGTCCTGCTGGTGGTACTGATGGCGCTCTTCATGTTCTGGGGCGCGGAGCAGCTCGAACGCATCATCGGCAAGAAAGACATGAGCAGAGAACCTAAACTCCGCATCGCCGGCGCGGGCGTTCTGGTCGCGCTTGCCCTTGCGGTGGTTTTCATCGGCGAACCTTCCTTCGAGGAGCGCTACAACAAGCTGACCTTCACACGCACCGAGACCATCCTGGTCGAAGGGCAGGACCCCATCACCAATACCATCACCTACACGGCTGACCAGATGCTCGCCAACCGGCTGGTCTTCGTCACACCTGCCGAAGCCTTCAAGGCGAAATACAACCAGCAGGTCAAACCTGTTTATCTGGATGTGCGCTCCGAAGCGGATTACAACCTGTATCACATCGACGGCGCGGTCAACGTGCCGCTCGCGCGCATCGAGGAGGTCATTCCCGCGCTGTTGAGCGAGCCGCCCGACAATACGGTCTTCCTCGTGATGAGCAACGACGAGACCGCCGCCGTGCAGGCATGGAAGCTCCTGTCCGCAGATGCTGTGCCGAACGTGTACATCCTCGAAGGCGGGGTCAACAACTGGATCGCTTTCTTCGGTGCGGATGAACCGCTTCGCCCCAACCCGAATGCCGGCGACGACCAATTGGGCTATCTCTTCCCCGCGGCTTTGGGAAACCGCTACGAATCATGCTCGCCCGACCCGATCGCGTATGAACAATTGGAGTTTGTCGAGAAGATCAAATTGCAGTTGAAACGCGATAAAAGCGGAGGCGGCTGCGGGTAAAAAAAAGCCCAACAACCGGCAACCAGCTATGAAATAAGGCTCCTGAGGCGCATTTCAGGAGCCTATTATTTTTCGATACCGGCTTGCATTTTATGTACCATAGTAGAAATACCCAAAAATTTATGGTTGGATGTTACTTCAAAAATTCCTGCTTATTTCTGATGGATTTCCATGTAGTCCACTGATGAACAGTGGTCGTGAAGCGCCACTTACTTCGACGACATCGATGTGCTTTTATATTGTGATAACAAATCCGCTGGATTGTATTTGATAATTGGCATTTCTGGATTCCCCAAATCTGATAAACTCTATCCGGATTTATACGGCAATGCAACCCACAAATGCCATTT
>CAYPHR010000326.1:0-3237 GCA_964410375.1 uncultured Anaerolinea sp.
ACCAGAAAATGCGGGAAGAAACCATAGGAGGAGCGCACCACGTCAAAGCCGAGCACGGTGATGCCGCGGAAGGCGCGTAACGCCTCGTCGGTCATCGTGTTGTGGTCCTGATGCACATCCTGTTTGGAGTGGACGAAGATCAGGTCGGGTTTGAAGTCCTTGCGGAGTTTGAGAAAATACTCAAGGATCTCCTGCCGCGAGTCCTGGAAGATGCGTGTGATGAATGGACCAAAGATTACGCGTTCTTCTGGTACACCCAATACCTTCATGGACTTAATGTGTTCGATTTTGACATTCTGCAAATCGGGATTTTTCTGGTTGTCCGAAAGGGTGACGCACAGCACATCCGTTTTTTTGACGATCTGATGAATCAACGCGCCGCACCCCAATTCGATATCGTCAGGGTGCGCGCCAAGGAAGAGGACTCGTTTGCCGAAGAAGTTCATAAAAGATGATCCGCAGATTGGCAGATTACGCAGACGAGAATCTGTCCGATCTGCGTAATCTGCGGATAAGGGTTTTACTTGGTTGCCAGAATTCCGCCGACGACCTTGGTCATTACCAGTTTGCCGTCACGTTCGAACCATTTCTGCGCCACGGCTTGGATCTTGCCGATCAATGCTTCGTACTCGTCCTTGCCGTTGAACATCGAAGTCCATAGTTTGCGGTCTTCGTTCAGCGAGGCGCGGACATAGTCAATGAACGGAGCGACTTCAGGGAAGGTCAGGTGATTTTCGAATGTATGCAGTTCGGTCTTGGCGAAGAGACTATCAATCGTGTTGAAAATCTCGCCCTTGAAGCGGGAGGAGCCGGGCATGGGCGGGATGGTCGCATTGGTGGCTTCCTTGATGATGTCGTAGAACATCTGCTTGTTCTCGGGCAGCGGACCGGAGACGAACAGCCGTCCGCCGGGTTTTAAGACGCGGTGCGCCTCACCAAATGTGAATTTAAGGTCTGACGCGTAATAGATGGCGAAGGCGCTGGTGCACAGGTCGAAGGTGTTGTCCGCGAAGTTGAACGGCTTGTTGAAATCCAGGAATTGGAAGTCAATATTCGTGCCGAGTTCCTTGTTTCTGGCGCGGGCTTTGTCGAGCAGCTCCTCCGAGAAGTCACCGCCGACGATCTCCGCGCCGCCCTTGGTGTACTCGTTGAAAAGAAAACTGAGCTTGCCTGCGCCGCAGCCGACATCCAGAATCTTCATGCCCGCCTGCGGTTGGAGCAGCTCGTTCGTCCAAACGTCGATGTTGGCAGAGCCGTATCTTTCATGAATGTCAATGCGCATCAATAGATCTTTGCTGGGTTCCTGATAGTTAATTTCCATTTGTCTCTCCTTGAGAATAGTGGGGGAATTATACCAAAATAAAACCAAAATTCAACGACTGAATTTTGAACGACATGATAAAATCTGCGCACTGGAGCGATCATGGCAAACAAGATTCAAACCGTAAAAGGCACGCGCGAATTCTATCCCGAACAGATGGCACTGCGCAATTTTATCTATGCAAAAGTGCGCGCGGCGTCGCAGTCGTTCGGCTATCAGGAATACGACGGTCCGTTCATTGAGCCGATCGATTTGTACGCGGCGAAATCAGGGGAGGAACTGGTCAAGAAACAGTCGTTCACGTTCGAAGACCGCGGCGGGGATCTGGTGACGCTTCGCCCTGAACTGACGCCGAGTCTGGCGCGGATGATTGCCGCCAAACAGGGCGAGTTGACCTTCCCTGTGCGCTGGTGGTCGTTCGGTCCGTTCTGGCGCTACGAACAGCCGCAAAAAGGACGCTCGCGCGAGTTCTTTCAATGGAACGTGGATATGCTGGGAGTCAGTTCTCCAGAGGCGGATGCGGAGTTGATCGCCATCGGGGCGACGTTCCTGCGCTCGGTCGGACTCAGCCCGGAGCGGGCTCTGATCTATGTCAATAACCGCCGCCTGATGGACTCTGAATTCGACGCGTTGGACATCGCTCCCGAAAAGCGGCTCGACGTTTCCAATCTCGTGGATCGACGTTCCAAGATGGAATCCGCCAAATGGGACGCGTATGCGCTGGAACTTGGTATCTCACAGAAGCAGTTGGACGGGTTGAAGAACATTCTGGCTGATTTTGAGTTATGGAAGAAAAGCGATGAATTGACCCGTCTCTTCGCCGCGTTGGAAGCCTTGGGTGTTGCGGAATACGTCAAATTCGACCCAAACATCATGCGCGGGTTGCTGTATTACACAGGCACGGTCTTCGAAGCCTTCGATACGACCGGCTCCCTGCGGCGTGCCATTTTCGGCGGCGGGCGCTATGACAACCTGCTGGCAGACGTGGGTGGGAATCCCATTTCCGGTGTCGGCTTTGCGATGGGCGATGTGGTGATCGGCATCATTTTGCAGGAGCAGGGACTTGTGCCCGAATTCGTCCCATCGCCTGCGGATGTGTTGGTGACGGTCTTCGATGAGGCGTTGTGGATGAAATCATTTGAACTCTCGACGCAATTGCGAAATGCGGGCATCCCGGCAATGGTATATCCCGAGCCTGCCAAACTTCCCAAGCAATTCAAATTTGCGGACAAGATGAAGATGAAGATTGCGCTGGTGCTCGGTCCCGACGAAGCGGCAGGAGGCTTGGTTGTAGTCAAAAACCTGACGAACGGCGAGCAGGTTCAGGTCAGGCGTGAAGCGATGCTTGAATCCATAAAAGGGATGCTGAAGTGATCGAGTTGCGTCCAGTCACCTCCAGCAATTGGGAGACCCTGATCAAATTGAAGGTGAGGGAAGACCAGCGCGATTTCGTTGCGCCCAATTTATATTCGATCGCCGAATCCCAGTTCGAGTATGAAGATGAAGGGTTGTGGAAGTTTTATCCGTTTGGCGTGTATGCGGGGGAAGAACCGGTCGGTTTTGTGATGTACAGCCTGAATCATGCCCATCCGCGCTTTCAAGCCTTCGTGATGCGCCTGATGGTTGATGAAAAATTCCAGGGCAAGGGCTATGGGCGGAAAGCGATGCAATTGGTTTTGGACGTGTTGCGGGCGGATGAAAAGATCAGGAATGTTGGCATTAGTTATGAGCCACATAACGAAGGCGCGCGGAAATTATATGCCGGACTGGGTTTTGTGGAGCCCGGCGAAATAGTCGATGGCGAGACGCTGGCGGTGTTGAACTTGCGCTGATTTATGGTAAAATATCGTCCGCTTCTTGTATGGAGCCTGTAGCTCAATGGCAGAGCGCCACACTGTGGATGTGGATGTTGTGGG
>CAYPHR010000327.1:0-3224 GCA_964410375.1 uncultured Anaerolinea sp.
AACAGGATCATGCTGATAAGAACGAACAAGATCAAAAAACGTTTTGAATTCATCGGTAAAATTATATCAGATTCATTTTGGTATAAAATAAAGAGGAACAGGAGCCACCATGAAAACCCTGATAAAGAACGGGACGCTGATCACCGCCTCCGACACTTTCCAAGCCGATATTTTGATCGAAGACGAGCGAATCGTCCGCATCGCACCCAACCTCGAAATTGATTCCAACCATCTGGTGGATGCCACAGGAAAACTGATTCTGCCCGGCGGCGTCGACCCGCACGTCCACCTCGACCTGCCCATGTTCGACACCGTCTCCTCCGACGACCATTACACCGGTCACAAAGCCGCCGCCTTTGGCGGAACGACCACTGCAATGGACTTCGTCGTTCTCGAAGACCAAGGCTTCGATCATTCCGTGGACCTGTGGATGAAGAAAGCCGAAAAAGCCGCCATCGACTATTCCTTCCACATGAATTTGACGAAGTTCAACGAGAAAATTGCAAAGGAAATCCCTTCGTTGATGAAGATGGGCATCCAGACCTTGAAGGTCTTCACCGCCTACAACGGACGCCTGCGCCTCGATGATGGCGGGATATTCAAAGCCTTGCGCATCGCCAGGGAAAACGGCATGCTGGTGATGGCACATTGCGAGAACGGCGATGTCATCGAAACACTGGTCGCGGATGCGTTGGCGGCGGGACATACATCCCCCGAATGGCACGCGCTCACCCGCCCCGCCTGGGGCGTAGTGGAAGCCACCCTGCGCATGGCGGCAATGGCAGAACAGGCAGACTCGCCCGTGTACATCGTCCACATGAACGCAGGCGGTGAAGTGGACATGCTCAAGTATGCGCGCGAACGCGGCGTCAAAGTAATGGGCGAAACCTGCCCGCAATATCTTTTCTTCACCATTGATAACCTGCGTCAACCCGACGGCGCGAAGTGGATCTGCTCGCCGCCGATGCGGACGGAACAGGACAATGTCCGTTTGTGGGAGGGATTGTCGGAGGGGATTCTGCAAACCGTCGGCACGGACCATTGCCCATTCTTTTTTGACGGGACCAAGCCCATCGTCTATGAAGGAAGCGAGGTCGTCATCCCCGGCAAGGAACTGGGCAAGGATGCTTTTACAAAGATCCCGAACGGCTTGCCCGGCATCCAAGACCGCATGCCAGTTCTGTGGACGACCGGCGTGCGTGCGGGAAAGATCACAGCGAATCAATTTGTCGCGTACATGTCCACGAACCCTGCGAAGATCTTTGGTTTGTATCCGCGTAAAGGCGCATTGATGGAAGGCTCGGATGCAGATATTGTGATCTGGGATCCGGAGAAAAAAGTGACGTACGGCGCGGCAATGTCGCATCAGCGCACGGATTACAGCCTGTACGAAGGCTGGGAATTGACCGGCTACCCCGAGAAGGTCTTTCTGCGCGGAAAGATGATCGTGGATGGCAATGAGTGGAAGGGTGCGCGCGGCGGCGGACAATTCCTGAAACGTAATAAAGGAGAAATCTTATAATGCCCATGAAAAAACCTTTCATTCATTGTGATGCGCTCGTGGTGCATTGCATGGATTACCGTCTGCAAAAATTCTTACAGCCGTGGATCACGGTACGCTTCGGTTACGACAACTTTGACATCATTTCGCTGGCGGGCGGTGTGCATGATTATGAAATGGTCTTGAAATACGTCCAACTTGCAGTGCAGATCCATACCATCGAAACCGTGTGCCTGATCAATCATGAAGACTGCCGCGCCTACGGACGCGACGGGACATACAAACGTCACAAGCACGATCTATTGGATGCGCAAGCCAAGATCAAAGCCCTGTTCCCCAAACTGAATGTGGAAACGTTCTACCTGCATCTGGATGGGGAGTTCGAGGTGATCTCGTAGGGCTTTTACACGTGAAGAGACATCATGAAAAAGCAGATTGTCCTGCTCACGCTTCTCGTGCTGACTGTGCCCCTGGCATGTCAATCCATCATCCCCGCTTCCCGCGAAGGGACAGTCATCTCGGATTGCGAGGATATTGTGTCCGCCTTCCGCGCCACCCAGCCGACGGGAAGAGTGCCGCAGGAATTGCATGACACAGGCATCAAGCAAGGGGATGAATTTGACGTAAACGCCTATTTCGACGTTCTCCCGCTTCTATCCATGCAAGAGGGATATGTGCTGGATTACACCTACCTTCGGGATTTCATCGCATCATTCCCCATTCTGGCTGCCCGCCCTGCAAACCTGTCATTTTACACATCCTCCGCCGATATACCCAAAGATCAGAATCTCGAAGAATACTGGAAGTTTATCGTCATTGACGATATGGAGCAGGGATATTTTGAGTACGCGGCGCTGCTTATCATGGCGAATCAGTTCTATTTACACTGGCATGCCCACTACAACGACACGCAGATCGTCTGCGACCACGCCGCTGCCGATGCCATCGTGGAAAACGCCCAATCAGGGGATTCCGGCTACGAATTCACAACAGAACAAAAGATAAAAATCCGCACCATGAAAAATATCGAGCCGCTGGTGACATTGATGTCAAACACTGCTGTCGTGGAATTGGTCACGTTCACCAAATGGGGCGGCTTCTACCGCACCACCTATATCTTCGACCGCTCCTTCCCGCATAATATCATCGATGTCAAAAAGGAGAATCTTGTCCCATACGATTGCGGGATCGTGATCTAAACCTTTGTGATAAAATCCCGCCGTTGACACAAAGGACGCCTTGGGGGAGCATCGAGCCTTTGTGAATCTTTTTATTTCGGAGAACCAAATATGCCAAGACGTTCCCTAACTCGCCTGTACAAGGACGAGTTTTCAACCTATTCACCTGCCAAATTCCAGCAGGATCTTTTGGCAGGTCTCACTGTTGCCGCGGTTGCTCTGCCTCTTGCTTTAGCATTCGGCGTCGCTTCCGGCGCAACCGCCGCGGCGGGATTGGTCACTGCCATCCTCGCGGGCTTCATCATGGGCGCACTCACGGGCGCGCCGTTCCAGATCAGCGGACCCACAGGCGCGATGTCCGCCGTCCTCATCGTCCTCGTCCAGCGTTATGGTCTCGAAGGCATCTGGGTCGCAGGCTTGTTCTCCGGCGTGCTCCTGCTCATCATCGGTCTCCTGCGCCTCGGTCGCTTCATTGCCTTCATCCCCGCACCCGTCATCAGCGGCTTCACCTCGGGCATCGCGCTCATCATCTTCATCGGTCAAAT
>CAYPHR010000328.1:0-3199 GCA_964410375.1 uncultured Anaerolinea sp.
TCTGCTTTTCTTTTTAATCGTTTTACCGTTACACGTAAACAAAAGGTCATTATAGAAGAAAAGCAAAAAGAAATTACTGACAGTATTAGTTTTGCTAAACGAATTCAAATTGCAATTCTCCCACCTGAAAATTATTGGAAAAAACATTTGCCCGAAAGTTTTGTAATGTATCAACCTAAAGACATTGTAAGTGGTGATTTTTATTGGCTTGAAAATGTAAATGATTTAGTTTTATTTGCAGCAGCAGACTGTACAGGCCACGGAGTTTCAGGAGCAATGGTAAGTGTAGTTTGCTCAAACGCATTAAACAGAAGCGTTAAAGAATTTGGTATTACAGAACCTGATAAAATACTAGGTAAGACAAGAGAACTGGTTTTAGAAACTTTTGCCAAAAGTGAAAGCGATATCAAAGACGGAATGGATATTTCATTATGCGCATTAAATATAAATACAAGGGAATTAAAGTGGTCAGGGGCTAATAATCCATTGTGGTACATTCGAGAAAATGAATTAAACGAAATAAAAGGAGACAAACAACCCATAGGTAAAAACGACAATCCCAAGCCTTTTTCTTTACATACTGTTCAACTACAAAAGCAAGATACTATTTATATTTTTACAGACGGTTACGCTGACCAATTTGGTGGAGAAAAAAACAAAAAATTTATGTATAAGTCACTAAAGAATTTATTGACAGAAATATATCAAGAGCCATTTGATGTTCAAAAGAAAATTTTACAACAGAAGTTTGTAAGTTGGAAAGGTAACATTGAACAAACTGATGATGTTTTAATTATTGGATTAAGAATTTAAAAACCAAAAGACCACCCCGACAATAAAATTTAACTCATAGATTGACAAAAATGAAAGACAACAACTCTGGTAGAATTAATTTGTACAGCAACTTGAGACGAACGAGTATAGAACACCAGCACCCAACAGCAAATAAGCTCAAGCAGGGTTTCTGTGCTTCGTAAGAAAGCAAAGTGGTAAATTTGAAGTTCAGTTCTTCGTGGCAAGTTCAGTGGTTAAAATCCCTGCCTGCGCCTATTTGCCAACCGTTAGCAGTAATTAAAAGAGACTAAATGAAAACAACATTAACCGTAGAAAACTCAATAAACACGATAATTCAAGGAGAAATAAAAGAATTAATCAATTTTAAGGGAGCACCATTTATCAAATTTCAATTAATAGTGACCGCTATAGAATTTCTTGGAGCTTGCATGGACCAGCATGACTTTACTAAGAATGAGAAGTCTGAAGAAAGATTTAACAAAGCAATCACTGAACTATTTCCCAAAAAATATCATAAATATGCTAAGAAAAATACCGAAATAGACTTGTTTCGTGATTTAAGATGCGGAATGATTCATAAATTAAGCCCTTTAACCACAAAAATAAGATTGACAGAACGACATCATCTACAACCAGGACAAGATGTTAATGCAACTGAAATTAATAATGACTTATATTTGGTTTTAGAGGATTTCTATACTGATTTATTCGATGCTTGTGAAAAATTAAAGAAACTAAATTTCTCGAAAAAATTGCCAACAAAAAAAATGGAATTACCATATATAGACGTCCATCATGGTAAAAACAGTCAGGAAACAAGCAACTAAGAATTTTTAAAATAATAATTATGAAAAAGTTACAATTCCTTTTTTTGGCTTACTTGTTTTTAGTAGGCACAGTTTTAGGTCAGAATAAAAATGAGTTTTATGATACGCAACATGCCTTTACTCAAAATTTCCCCGTTTCGCCTGACCAGCGAAAATTAATCGCAATAGAATTACCTGAAGGAACAACATCAATAGTATATAGAATAACAGTTGGGAAAAAGAATCAAGAAATTGGTAAAAGCCTCGTTGATGCTGTTAATTCAATTCCGAATCCAGCAACAGCTACTATTGGAGCCTTTACTAAACTTGTTGTCAGCTTGAGTAGTTATGAAGCTAAGTATTTCATTTTTTCAAGTGAAGAAAATGCACTTAATTATAAAAACGGCAGACAGTATAGCTATTGCAAAACAACTGGTGAATTGACAAGCGCGACTGTTAAAATGCTAAGTAGTAATTGTTTTGGGGATACTCGCTATCTCTATTTTGGATTTCATACGAATGAGCTGCTCATAGATTATTATGTTACGCTAGAAGTTGTACCTTGGGTAGAAAAAGAAGATTTAACTGTATGGACGGCCGAGTATAGAGACGAATTATTTGAAACTTATAAGAGCAATTTAATTTCAAATGGCGTGCAAGAAAAAACAGCGATTGATCTATCAAATTGTATAATAAATAAACTTGTTGAACAAAAAACACCTGAGGATTTAAATAATTTAAGTGAAAGTGAATATTCTGAAATTATTACAAAAATATCAGAAGAGTGTGTACAAATATTGCAAGGTGGTGCCAAAACAGAAGAGCAACAAAAAGGAGCTACCTATGGAAGTCTCGCATGGAAGGCATATAAAAATGGTGAGTTAGATAAGGCCATTGATTATAGTAAAAAAGCACTCGAAAAAGATAATACTTTAGGTTGGGTACAAGCAAATCTCGGTCTATTTTTTTTAATAAAAAATGATGAGCTTACGGCAACGGATTATTACATTGACGCAATTAGCAATATAAAAAAGGATAAATTGAATGCGAAAAACACATTTCAAGAGGTAATAGATGACATTAATAATGCAATTAAAAAATACCCCGACTTAAAAGGATATAAAGAAATACTATCGCAACTTCAACAAGAACATGACAAACTTTAATAAAATGAAAACCATCGACTTAATTAAAAACACATTTGAATCAGAATATTTTCCAATCGGACAAAATTCTCGTATGAAAATTTCCTTTCTTACTCCTAATTTGAAAAGTATTGAAATTCGCCTTAAGGAAGTTCCTAGCGGAAAAGAAATGAATTCACCAATGGAAATTATTCATAATAAAATTATCAATGTTCATGAATATAATTACATGAAAATTTACTTTGAATCCAGTGACACTGACCGACAAATTCAATTGTTTTTCGACAATGAAATAATTTAACTACTGCTAACTGCAGCTACCCAAAAGTGGCGGTTCAGTGGTTAAATCAAGCTTTGTGCTTCTATCAAAGTTTGTGCTTGGTTGACAGTGAAGTGCTTCGAAATCGCCACCTTCGGGTAGCTGCATTCCAAGATTAAAAACAAGTTTTTTCA
>CAYPHR010000329.1:0-3194 GCA_964410375.1 uncultured Anaerolinea sp.
AGATCCAATATGCGGTTGAGCGCGTGATGACCGCCGAGCCGGATTACATGGTGATGGGCATGAGCGCCGAGACGTTTTGGGACGGTGTGGAGGGCAACCGCAAATTCACCAAGATGATCTCCGATTGGGCGGGCGGGCTATCCGTGGCAACAGGCGCGGAAGCATGTGAACGCGCGTTGAAGTTGTTTGGCGTGAAGAAGATCGGCGTGGTGACCCCCTACCAACCCATCGGCGACAAGAACGTGGTGCGCTTCTTCAATGATATTGGTTTTGAAGTGACCGCCATCAAGGGGCTTAGATGCCCGACCGCGATTGCGATTGCAAACGTCTCACAGGATGAATTGCGCAATGCGTTGATCGAAGTCAATAAAGATGCAGATGCTTTGGTGCAAGTCGGAACCAACTTGAGCATGGTTGGTCTCGCCGACGAAGCCGAACGTTGGCTCGGCAAGCCCGTTATCGCTATCAACGCCGCCACATGGTGGATGGCGATGCGCGATAATGGAATTGAAGAAAAGGTGTATGGGGCGGGGAGATTGTTGAGGGAGTTCTAGGATAAATCACAAACGAAAGGTGGTAGACATCCGTCATCTGCCACCTTTTTTAACATTACTGAGAAAGCTGCATTCTTACTCGTAATTTTCGGGGGTTATAATTCATTTATCATGCCCATCAACGAACTCGTCAGCACCTTTGCAAACAACCTGCTTCCCATTCTTCTCATTGCCGGTGCGGGATTTGCGCTTGGAAAACTGCTCACCGTCGATTCGCGTTCGCTGGGACGCGTCGTGTTCTATGTCTTCAGTCCGCTGTTGGTATTTGACCTGATGCTGAAAAGCGAACTCGACCTGCGCCAAACGTTGACCACCGTTGGCTACACCGTCTCGGTCATTCTTGTGATCGGTGCGATCGCCTACCTGCTGGGAAGGGCTTTTCAGCTCGAACGGACGCAGTTGCTTGCAGTCGTCCTGACGGTTGCATTTGGCAACACAGGCAATTATGGTTTGCCGCTCGTCAAGTTTGCCTTTGGGAGCAACGCCCTGGCAGTTGCATCCCTGTTCTATGTAACGACTACCATCCTGTTCAACACGGTCGGAGTGGTGATCGCCTCCCTCGGGCACATGGATCTGAAATCCGCGCTGCTTGGCTTGTTCAAAGTTCCCGTCGTGTACGGCGTTATGCTGGCATTGCTAATCAAGGGAATTGACATACAATTACCCCTGCCGCTCTCGCGCACGATCGAGATCGCCGCCAATGGAGCCATCCCTGTCATGCTCATCCTGCTTGGTTTGGAACTTACCCGCATCGAATGGTCGCACAGTTTCCGCGCCGTAGGATTGGGGGTATTTACCAAGCTGTTGCTGGGACCCGTCATTGGGTTGGCGCTCGCCAGCCTGTTCGGCTTGCAGGGACATGCGCGTCAGGGAGGCGTCATCGAAGCCGCCATGCCCGCGGCTGTGGCGACCACCGTCGTCGCTTCGGAATATAAACTCCAGCCGTCTCTCGTCACCGCGATCGTTTTTCTCGGCACGGCGCTCAGTCCGCTTACGCTCACGCCGCTGCTTGTGTATCTAGCGAGGTAGTTTCATGACTGGTCCACGCAGAATGTTCTTAAGATTAATCACGATCCTGCTCATTACAACGATCCTGCCTGTAAGGATGAATCAGGCGCAAGCGCAGGGCGGAATCGTGGTGGAGGAGCCCGGGGTGGTGGTTAACTTCGGGAGCACGATCACATTCCAGGCGCGGATAAAAACTCCGATTCCCATCCAACAGGTTTCGTTACTTTTTCGCGGCGTTACCGAGGATGTGACGCGCGTGGAAACGGTGCAGGTTGCGGACGACGGCTTTACAAGTTTCACCTACGATGTTTCGCTGAATGTATTTCCGCCATTCAGTTGGATCGTGTTCTGGTACCAGGCGACACTGAATGATGGGAATACCTATACCAGTTCGCCGATCCAATTTCAGTATTACGATGACCGTTTTCCGTGGCGTCAGTTGAACCGCGCGAACATTACCCTGAATTGGTACGCGGGCGATGATGCGTTCGCAACCGCCGCGTTGGATACCGCCGCGCGCGGATTGCTTGCCATGAACGAGTTCATCCCGATCTCGCTCAGTGAACCGATCCAAATCTATATTTATTCCAACGCGTCCGACCTGCAGGATACCCTCATGCTTGGCGGCATGGAGTGGGCGGGCGGGCACGCGCATCACAAACTCGGCATCGCGATGGTTGCGATCGCGCCCGGCGCGGGGCAATCCATCGAAATGGAAACGAAGATTCCGCACGAGGTTGCGCACCTGATGTTGTTCCGGGCGTTGGGCGCGCAATATGAAAGACAGCCTGCCTGGTTGATCGAGGGAATTGCATCGACGATGGAGTTGTATCCGAATCCCGAATATGCGCGCGCACTGAGCATTGCCAGTGAAAATAATTCCCTCATCCCCATGTTGGACTTGTGCGCCTCTCTCCCCGCCGACGCGGGATCAGCGTTTCTGGCGTATGCCCAGTCCCAATCCTTTGTCACCTATATCCGCGATTCATTCGGTTCATCCGGCTTGACAAGGTTGATTGGCGCCTACAGCGACGGATTTAACTGTGAGCTGGGCGCAACACAGGCGCTCGGCACTCCGCTCAGCCAGTTGGATCTGCGCTGGCGTGAAACCGTGCTTGGACAGAACGTGGCGGGCGTCGCCTTGCGAAATCTCCTTCCCTTTTTGCTTTTGCTGGTATTGGTGCTCTTCGTCCCATTTTGGGGTGCCATTGATTTCCTGCTTCAGAGGAGGAAACATGGAAAGACCCAATGATCCTGTCCGTGTTCAGGTTCGGGTCAAAGGACGCGTGCAGGGCGTCGGCTTTCGCGCCCATGTGGAATATTACGCCAAACAGATCGGTGTGACAGGCTGGGTGCGTAACGTTGGCTGGAACACGGTGGAAGCCATTGCCGAAGGGACACGCGAGCAGGTGGAACGATTTATCGAGATGATGAAGGAAGGTCCGCGCATGTCGCGGGTGGATGAAGCACAGGTCGATTACGACACAGCGACAGGGGAGTTTGCCGAATTCGGGATGAAGGGAAGCATGTAGTTTAGGTGAATCCCAAACCGCGTTCCTTCAACGAGATCCACTTCCCCTGACCGATCACAAGGTGATCGAGAACATCGATATCCAACAACTTGCCCGCCTG
>CAYPHR010000330.1:0-3189 GCA_964410375.1 uncultured Anaerolinea sp.
TGTCACACCGCCACGGGCATCGTCCTTATCATTGACGTTCTGCGCGCGTTCTCTACAGCGGCATATGCCTTCTCGCGCGGCGCGAAGGAAATTCGGCTTGTCAGCGGTGTGGAGGAAGCTCTTGACTTGAAAGTAAAAATCCCCGGTGCAAAGGCGATGGGCGAAGTGGGCGGACTCCCGCCTGAAGGCTTCGACTTCGGCAACTCCCCCACCCGCATTCTGGAGCACGACCTGACGGGCGTTACACTGGTTCAACGCACAGGCGCAGGAACGCAGGGCGCGGTGCGAAGCGTCAATGCCGAGGTAATGCTGGCGACGAGTTTCGTCGTCGCACAGGCAACGATAGATTATGTTTTGCGGTTGAAGCCCGGCGAAATCACCTTCGTCATCACGGGCGGGATGGGAAATGATGAAGATGTAGCCTGTGCCGATTTTTTGGAGAAACAGGTTACAGGTCAAGAAACAGAAGCGCAGGAATATATCCGCCGCGTATATGCTTCACGCGATGCACTCGAGCACATGCCCGATCATCCGCAGTTTCCAAAAGCCGATCTGGATTATTGCTCACGCATCGACGCCTTCGATTTCGCCATGCCGGTCGTGCGCGAGAATGGGAATTTAATCATGAAACCATTGAGGAGCAATCATGTCATTTGAATTGACCCTGATCATAGCAGCGGGACTTCTGCTCATTAGCGTGCTTGTCAGCAAGATATCAGACAGTTCCGGCATACCCGCTCTTTTACTTTTTCTCAGTTTGGGAATGCTGGTTGGGTCCGACGGACTTGGCCTGATCTATTTCGACGACCCAGAGTTGGCTCAATTTATCGGTATCGTGGCGTTGAACCTGATTCTATTCGCTGGCGGGTTGGATACTGACTGGAAAGATGTGCGCCCCATACTTAAACATGGGGCTGTCCTTTCCACCTTGGGCGTTCTCATCACTGCGCTGATCGTAGGGCTCACAGCGCAATATCTCTTGGGCATGACTTTGTTGCAGGGACTCTTGCTTGGCGCGATCGTCTCCTCCACCGATGCAGCAGCGGTATTTTCGATCTTGCGTTCAAAGAGTTTGGGGCTGAAAGGAAAACTGCGTCCACTGCTTGAATTCGAGTCGGGAAGCAACGACCCCATGGCAGTCTTTTTAACCATCGGCATGATCCAACTGATCACACAACCTGAAGCCCAGATCATCGATCTTTTCGGTTCATTTGTCCTGCAAATGTTAGTCGGCGCCCTCTGCGGACTTCTTTTTGGCAAGCTCCTGGTCTTCCTTGCCAACCGCATCCAACTCGGCTTTGACGGCTTGTATCCTGTCCTGACCATCTCGATCGTATTCCTGACTTACAGCGCCACAACCATGTTATACGGAAACGGGTTCCTCGCCGTCTATATTGCAGGGATCGCCGCCGGGCATCAGGACTTTTTGCACCGCCGCAGTGTCATCCGCTTCCATGATGGGATGGCATGGCTGATGCAGATCACCATGTTCCTTACGCTCGGATTGCTGGTCTTTCCTGTGGAAATCCCGCCGATCATCACTACGGGCATGCTGATCGCTGTCTCTTTGATCTTTCTCGCCCGACCAATCAGCGTCTTCCTCATGCTCCTGCCGACAAAGTACACGATCAGAGAAAAACTATTCATTTCCTGGGTGGGCCTGCGCGGCGCGGTTCCGGTCATTCTCGCAACATTTCCCCTCACTGCCGGAATCGAACAAGCCGACGTGATCTTTAATATCATCTTCTTCGTTGTGTTGACATCCGCATTAATACAGGGCGCTTCCATTCCATATGTTGCCAAATGGCTGAAGGTGGATTTACCTGTAACGAAGAAACCTGTCTATCCGATAGAGTTCAACCCGGTCAGCGGCTTTAAGAGCGAATTAAAGGAGTTGACCATCCCGCCAGCATCCTACATGGAGGGAAAAACCATTGTGGAGTTGAATCTTCCGCAGGAGTTTCTCATCATCCTGATCGCGCGTGAGCATGAGTTCATCCTGCCCAGCGGCGGGATCGTACTCCATGCAGGCGATACACTGATCGTTCTTTCAGACAGGGATTCGTTCGCTCTTGTTGAGTTCAATTTGAAAAAGTCAACGCAAAAGAACAACCGTTCATAAGGAGCATTCCATGTACACACTCGGAGTTCGGCGGGAATTCATCGCGCGTCACTTCCTGATCGGCGGGGATTGGGGTCCCGAAAACTTTCCCAACTCGCATCACTATATTTTGGAATTGCAACTCGAAGGGATTGACCTCGACCAGCACGGCTACCTTGTGGATATTGTGGAAGTTGAAAAACATCTCGATGACGTGGTCGGCTATTATAAGGAGCAAATGCTCAACGAAAAGCCCGAATTTGCAGGGCTGAATCCATCCATCGAGCATTTCGCGCGAATTTTGACAACAACATTGAATGAAAAGATAACGGCAAAGAACATCACAGGCTTGAAAGTGGTCTTGTGGGAGAACGATTCTGCGTGGGCGGCATATCGGGTTGACAGGTTGAAACGTTGACAGGTTCTAAGGTTTAACCTGCCAACGTTCAACACGCAAACTTTCAAACTCAATGAAGATCGGACTTGTCATCTACGGCTCGCTCGACACGCTCAGCGGCGGGTACATGTACGACCGCAGGTTGGTGGATTATCTCCGCGCACAAGGTGACACAGTCGAGATCATTTCGCTTCCCTGGCGAAATTATGTATCTCATTTAACTGATAACTTCTCATTCAAATTACCCACCAATCTTGACATACTCATTCAGGATGAACTCAATCATCCTTCGCTCATCACCGCGAATCGACATCCGCACCCCTATCCCATCATCAGCCTGGTCCATCATTTGCGGTGTTCTGAACTGCGCCCAAAGTGGCAGAACGCGTTCTATCGCATCATAGAAAAAAAATATTTGCAAAGTGTGGATGGCTTTATCTTCAACTCAAAAACCACTCAAAGTGTCGTCCAAAAAATGATCGGAACGGATAAACCATCTGTCGTCGCATATCCGCCGACAGATAGATTTGGGAATGCAATTTCGGAAAAGGAAATACAGGAAAGAAGTCAGAAGAAGGAATTACGAATCCTATTCCTCGGCAATCTCATCGAACGCAAAGGACTTTACACATTACTCGAAGCCATCCGCAGTCTTCCACATTCCAATTTCCAGCTTGACATCATCGGTTCA
>CAYPHR010000331.1:0-3169 GCA_964410375.1 uncultured Anaerolinea sp.
TCCCCGTGTCGCGGCGCTCACCACCCTCATGCCAGACGGCTCTCCCCAGACCACGCCGGTCTGGTGCGATCACGACGGGGAGTTCATCCGCATCAACACCATGCGCGGATTCCGCAAAGAGAAGAACATGCGCGCCAACCCCAAAGTGACCTTGCTTTGCTACGACCCGCGCGAACCGCTGCGTTCGCTCGAGGTCCGCGGCGAAGTTGTGGAAATGACCGAACAGGGCGCCATGGAGCATCTCGATCACCTCACCCTGCTCTACACCGGCAGATCGCCCTACTTCGGCGAATGCGTCCCTGCCGAACTCAGGGAAAAGGAGATGCCGGTATTATGCAGGATCCGTCCGCTGCATGTCGTCGCTTTGGATGCGCGAAAGAAGAAGGCAGTTCCATGACGAAACCCATCCCCGCCTCCCACCTGGACCTGCTGACTTGTCTCATCCATGGAGTGTTGACCACGCTGATGCCCGACGGACAGCCGCAATCCAGCCTTGTGTGGTGTGACTTTGACGGGGAATGCGCCCGGGTCAACACCTCGCTCGAACGCCAAAAGGGACAGAACCTGAGCCGCAACCCCAAAGTCTCCCTGCTGATCGTGGACCCGGAGAATACAAGCCGCTTCATCCAAATTCGCGGAGATGCGGAACTTATTCAGGAAGGCGCATTATCTCATTTGGATGAGATCACCCGCCAATATACGGACCATCCGCAATACTATGGCTATGTCTTCCCCATCGAAAAACGGGAGCAGGAAACGCGCGTCATCTGCCGTATCCACGCAACAAGAATTACGCTGGACGCGGTACACAATTGAGAAGCGTCTGCCTCGTTCCTACTTCCCATAATCAATAAAATCATCCACACCGAACAGGTCTTCGTAGCGGGTTAACAAGATCTTCGTCTTTTGCAAAAACTCCCCATCCAGATCTTCCTTTTTTGATTCCAATTCTTCCTTGTGAGCGATCAATCGTTCGCGGAAGCTGGTCGTTTTTGGTTCAGGCAAAAGCGCTTCGATCTCGCGGATCAGTCCCAGCGTTTCTCGAATAATGGACAGCGCATCAGACAGGGAAATGTCATCATCTTCCATTCTGCGGAACACGCTGCATTTGTATTTGGCGCAGCTGCGCGGATAGGCATGGGATGTGTACACCGTGCAAGTCCCGTCCCATAGCGGACAGGGCTGTGTGAATCCGCGCTGGCGCGGGTCGTTTCGGATCACCTTGACGCCAAGCTTTTCAACCTCGTCGAGTTCAGGGGCATTGAGCCGCACCCACGAGAAGAGATGCCCCGAACAGCATAGTCCGCAGGCTTTGCAGAGAAGGTTGGCGGGGGAATCGGTCATGTTTGGATGATAACAAATGATTCAGGAAACAGAATCAGGCGTCCCGTAGGAATGAAGCGAAAAAAGTAGGTCACGCTTAAAGCGTGACCTACAATCCATTTAATTCAACGGCAATCCCAGTGACGCCAACTTCTCCTGCGTGGGATAGCCCTTCTCATCCCAGCCGCGCTCCTTGTAGAAATCGGGGAGCATCTTGTCAAGTTCCACCACCTTGCCCTTGGCGGGACCATCGGGCAGCGGCTCGTGCAACATGCGGGTTGGGAGCGTATCCCATTCGGGACCCGAACCTGCTTTGATGAGGAACATGCGCTCGAGCGTGTAAACGCGGTCGGCGGCTTTCATCACTTCTTCGGGAGTGTAGCCCGCGCCTGTGGTGAGGTTCATCATTTCGGAAAGGACACGCGGCAGGATCAAGCGCTCTTTTTCAAACACATAGCGGATGGCAACAAACACGCACAAACCCGAAGCGTCGATTAGCGCAAACGAGTCTTGGAAGTGTTTGACGAGTTCCGCCTTGCCATCGGTGCTGAGCGGATTTTCCTTCACAGGCACGCCGAAGACTTCTTCGTAGGCAACATCGCCTTCCATGTGCGATGCGCCCTTGTTGGACGTGGCATACAGCAAGCCCATGCCCTGCGAACCGCGCGGGTCGTAGCCAGGGAATTCCTGTTTGCGGGTGGTGACGGCGAGTTCGGGGTGACCGTATTTTTCTGCGAGGCGGTAACTGCCCATGGCAAGGTCTTGACCAAAGCCCTTGTTATACGCCATCAACTTGATCATTTCGATCATCGCGTCGTGGTCGCCGAATTTGAGCGGCATACCGATCTGCTCTTCAGTAAGATAGCCTTTCTCGTACATCTCCATCGCAACAGCAATCGTCATGCCTGTGGTGATAGTATCCATGCCGTATTCGTTGCACAGATAATTTGCCTTCACCAGTGCGGCAAGGTTGCTGACACCGCATCCCGTTCCAAGCGATGAAATCGTTTCATATTCAGGACCTTCGCCCTTGCCTTTGTATGGACCATCGGGAACTTCGGTGAGACGTCCGCACGAGAGCGGGCAGCGATAACAAGGCGTATGGCGGATCAAATAATTATCTTTGAGCGCGTCGCCGTCAATGTTGTGGACATGCTCAAACGTCCCTTGCAGGAAATTGCGCGTCGGCAAAATGCCGAGCGTGTTCGTCACCTGCGGCACATACGACGTGCCGTAAATGCGCATGTTCGAGCCTTTCTTCACGTCCGCGCCCACGTTCTTCGATGTATCCACGCTGATGGAGCGCATCGCTTCGGGATTATGCAGCGCGGGGTTTTTATTTCCCATCGCCACCACGGCTTTGAGGTTTTTACTACCCATCACCGCGCCCACGCCAGAGCGAGCCGCCGCGCGATGTTTATCGTTCATGATGGCTGCCATGAGTGCAAGGTTTTCGCCCGCGGGTCCGATACATGCGACTCGCGCCTCTGCGGATGTCTCCGCCTTGAGGATGTCCGTCGTCTCGTGCGTATCCTTGCCCCACACATGCGCCGCGGACCTGATTTCAATTTGGTCTTCGTTTACCAAAACGTACACTGGCTCCGATGCCCTCCCTTCAAAGATGAACAGATCGAAGCCGGTACGTTTCATCCATGTGGGGAATTCGCCGCCCGAGTTGGAGTGCGCCAGCGCGCCCGTCAGCGGAGATTTGGTGACGACCATATAGCGGTTACCCGTTGGAGCCGGCGTGGCAGTGAGCGGACCCGTGGCGAAGATGAGCATATTCTCCGGCGAGAGCGGCTCTGCCATCGGGTCCATTTCTTTATACATGTAGTGGATCGCCCAG
>CAYPHR010000332.1:0-3167 GCA_964410375.1 uncultured Anaerolinea sp.
TGCAGAGACGATTTCGACTGTCCCGATCCGAAGACTTCAAGCGGGTGCGGCGAACTGGCAAGTCCTATGCCCATCCGCTTGTTGTGTTAGTAGCGCAAGCCAGTGACTCCAATTCCCGTGTCCGTGTGGGTGTTGCCGCCGGCAAGACGACAGGAACAGCCGTCCATCGCAACCGCGCCAAGCGACTCCTGCGCGAAGCGATGCGCCCGCTGATACCGTTTGTCGCCTCAGGCTGGGACTTGATCCTGATCGCCCGACCCGCGCTTGTATCCGCTTCCCTCGAAGATACCCGCTCCGCGCTGACCAGCCTTTTGCGGCGCGCAAGCCTGCTCCTCCCTGCGAATGAATCCTGAAACCGAATTCCATCTCCACGACTATTCCCACGAACCGCGTCTCCGCGATGTGCCGCGCACGCTCGGAAACATGCCGCGCATTGCCGTACTGGGATTGATTCGTTTGTATCAAATGGTGATCTCACCCGGGCTGCCCGCCAACACCTGCCGTTTTTATCCATCCTGCTCTCATTACGGGTATCAGGCTGTGTACAAGCATGGCGCGTTAAAGGGATCGTTCATGGCGGTTTGGCGTGTATTGCGCTGCAATCCCTTTAACCCCGGCGGATATGATCCTGTCAAATAATAATTTCATCGCCGCGCGGATTGACCTGCGCGGCGCATCCATGCAGGAGTAGTACAAATTTGAATACAAAAAGATTGCTGTTTTTTTTCCTCCTTGCGCTTGGCGCGCTTGTGCTTAGCGCCTGCGGCACCCAGCCGCTTGCGAACAACTGGCCCGGTCTCGCCGCAGATGGTGAGCGTGCTTATCTTTCCAGTGGTTCCTTCGTCTATGCGGTGGATGTGACGAATGGCAGGGAAATCTGGCGCTACCCCGCCGAAGCCGATAATAAACTGATCTTCTACGCCACCCCGGTGTTGACGGAGGATGGTCATCTGCTCATCGGCAGTGCTGGCACAGCCCATCCCTTTGTCAGCCTCGACCCCGAGACGGGCAGGGAAAACTGGTCGGAACCATTCATGGGTGCGAAAGGTGCCTGGGTGGGATCACCGCTGGTCTTGAACGAAGTGATCTACGCGCCCAATACTGACGGTTTCCTGTATATGCTCGATATGCGCGGACGACAAATTGCCGACCCCATTGAACTGGGCGGCGCGCTTTGGTCTGCCCCGGTCACGGATGGCTCTTTGATCTACGTCACTTCCCTCGATCATCATCTTCATATCATTAACCCGTCGAATCTGTCCTTGTCGGAGCCCATTGGTTTGGGCGGCGCGGCTCCCGGCAGTCCCGCGGTCGGCGAGGGCGGCATCTTTGTCGGTTCGTTTTCAGCGAACATGGAGTTCATCCAAGCCAACGGAAATCGCCAGGTGCTTGCCAATGCAGGCAACTGGATTTGGGGCGCGCCCACGCTCGATGGCGAAACCCTCTACTATGCCGACTTGGACGGAAAGATCTACTCGCTGGATCTTGCAACCAACCGCCAGAATTGGGATAACGTCCAGCCGGATGGACCTGTCGTGGCGAGTATGCTTATAGTGGATGATCAGATCTACGTTGCGACAGAATCGGGGTCTTTCTTCGCCCTGGATCGCGATGGAAGGATCGTCTGGGAAAAAGTTCCCGGCGGAAGTGTCTATACCGCCCCCGTCCTTTCCAGTGACTTGATCCTTGTTGCGCCGTATCAGGCTGATTTTGCCCTCGCCGCCTATGACGCGGACGGCAGACAAGCCTGGACTTTCAAACCCTAATTCATAAGGAACCCGACCCATGTGGGAATCACTTATCGTTCAACCCATGACCAACCTCCTGCTGTTCATTTATGACCTGCTGGGGAGCGGTCCGCACATGTTCGGTCTTGCGATCATCCTGTTCACCATCGTCATAAAACTGATCACCTGGCCCCTCAATGCATCGCAGGTAAAGGGTGCGCAAGCCATGCAGGAATTGCAAAACGACAAGGATTGGCAGGAGATCCAAAAGAAGTACGCCAAGGACCGCGAGAAACTGGCGCAGGAGCAAATGCGCATTTACAAGGAAAAAGGCATCAACCCCTTCGCATCCTGCCTGCCGACTTTGGTTCAATTCCCCATCATCATCGGCTTGTACCAGAGCATCATCCGCGCACTTTCCGCCACCCCGCTCGACATGCTGAAACTTGCCCGCACCATCTACCCCTTTCAGGATGTCCAAAGCATCATCCCGCTCAACAGCACCTTCCTGTGGATGGACCTCGGACGTCCCGAATCGATCCAGATCCTCGGCTTTGGTCTGCCCACCCTTGCCATCATCGTTGCAGTGACCACCTGGATTCAGACCAAACTCACCATGCCCACATCCAGTAACCCGAACGACCAGAGCGCGCAGATGTCCAGAATGATGAGCATTTACATGCCCTTCCTCTTGGGCTGGTTTGCGTTGAACTTCGCCTCCGGCATCTCGGTTTATTTCATCATCAGTAATATTTTGGGTGTCGTTCAATACGCCGCAACAGGGCGTGCCAATTGGAACAATCTCCTGCCCGGCCGCCGCACTCCGGCTGCCGCATCCACTACCAAAAAGAAATAGGGAGGCAATATGAACGAGCGAACCACGCTTGAAGTCATCGCCCCGACGGTTGAAGAAGCCATTCAACAAGGCTTATCCCAGCTTGGGTTAACGGCGGATGCCGTCTCGGTGGAAGTACTCGATTCCGGCTCAAAAGGACTATTCGGACTTGGTGGGCGGCAGGTGCGTGTACGCCTGACGGTCAACCCGCCTGTTTCTCACGACGTAACTCCTTCCGCCTCCATCCCGGACCGTGAGCCTGCTCACACAAAACGGACCGAATCCAAGCCGAAAGCGAAAGAGTCCAAATCGCGCGCCGCGAAGAAAGCCGTAGTTGAAGAAAAAACGGATGAGAAGAAACCTGCTGAACAACCTGCACCAAAAAAGATGGCGCGCACTGACCATGACATCATCTTGGACACAACCGAGGATGTGATTTCAAAATTGATCCATTATTTGGGGATGAAGGCTCAAGTTTCTGCCCATTACGATGACACCAGCACCGATGATCGCCGTGTCATCCTTGTGGACGTACGCGGTGATGACCTCACTTCCCTGATCGGACGCCATGCTGAGACGTTGACTGCTTTCCAGCATGTCGCGTC
>CAYPHR010000333.1:0-1984 GCA_964410375.1 uncultured Anaerolinea sp.
GGCTGGGTGTTGCGGCGGCGGCTCAGGCGTTGGATCTGGACTTTATCCCGTTATTCCAGGAACGTTACGATCTGGTCATCCCCAAACAATTTGCGGATGACGAACTGCTTGCGCCTCTCTTCGACCTGTTGTCTGATCTGCGGTTCCGGGAGGCGGTATCTCACCTGAAAGGATATGACGTGTCTGTGATGGGCACGGTAATTTTGGAGGATTGATGTTGGAAGGATTGATCATTGACGATAACCGCCAGACGGCGGATGCATTGCAGCAAATGTTGGGGCTGCTCGACCTGCCCGCGAAGGTGGCGTATGGATCAAGCCCCGCCATGTCGATTCTTGCGGGATTTATCCCCGCTTTCATTTGCCTCGATATCAACATGCCCGGCGTGGACGGTACGGAAGTGCTTGCCTACATCCGCCGCGAACCGCGCCTGATGAAAGTGCCCGTGGTGATCATCACATCCGATGACCAGCCGGAGACGCGCCAGCACGTTCTGCGTGGCGGCGCGCAGGCAATGGTGATCAAGCCGGTGACGCTCGATATGCTGGAAAGCGCGTTTAAGAAGGCGAAGATACTCTCGTAGTTTTTTCATGAAACAAGTCCCTGACTGGAAATGTCAGGGACTTGTTTTTTTATGGTTTGGGCCAGGGGATGTCCACAGGCTGGGAATAGCCGTGTTTTTCCACAGTGTACAGCTTTCCATGCGAAGGTGAATGACAACCCGCCTCGTCCTTGACCGTGAGTGTGGTGCTATATTGGTCGGGATAGGAGAAGGTCCACCACAGATACGCACCGCCCTGGCAGACAAAGGCTTCGATGAAATAGCCGCGGTCGTCGTCCTTGGTCATCTCGACCCGGCTCCAGGAAATGGTGACCTGATCTCCTTTGCGGGATGCCTGCACATCTTGTGGAGGTCCGTACATGTTGCTGCCGATGGATTGCAGATTCGGTTCCACTTTTGGGAGCGCGCTGACATCGCCGACCACTTCCACGATGGAGGGGGCAACCCAGCAGGAGTAGCTGAGTTTTTCGAATTGGACGTACAGCCACTGGCTGTATACCGCCCGCCAGCGGACAACCCCTTTGTCGCCGGTGTATAGATCGGCGGCATGAAGGTACGCCGTGGACGGTCCGTAGCGGCAGCGCGCCTGCTGGTTGACGGTCACTGTGGGCTGGGAGGAAGTTGGTGTGGCAGTGGGGGGCGGCGTGAACGTGACCGTCGGAGTAAAGGCGGTTGTCGGGGTGGATGTGGCGGCTGGGACGAGAGTCGCTGTGGATGTGGGGATGGGCACAGGTGTCGAGGTTTCCGTCCATGCGGCGGCGGTGGGCGCGGCTTGCTCCTCGGGCGAAAGTGAAGGTCCGCAGGCGGAAATGGCAAGCAGGACCGGTAATAATATGAAAAATACTCTTCTCATTTGAAATTCTCCAATAAGGTGACGGTGTTTTCGCCAAGCGCTTCGTTGGCATACCCGCCTTCCATGATAACAGCGGTTGGGAGGTTCAATCCGGCGATCCGTTTTCCGATTTCAGCAAACCCCTCACGCGTGACGCGAAAGGTGCCAAGCGGATCGCCATCGAAGGTGTCCGCGCCGAAGGAAAGGACAAGGAAATCGGGCGTGAATTTACGGATCATCGTCAGCGCCTCATCCAATGCGGCGAGATACTCTTCATCCCCTGTATCTTTCAGGAGCGGGAAATTTCTGTGAAAACCAAGCCCTGCACCTGCGCCGGTCTCGTCCGCGAAGCCGATGTAATGGGGGTATTCGAAATCCGGGTCGCCATGAATGGAAATGGTCAACACATCATTGCGTTCGTAGAAAATATCCTGCGTGCCGTTGCCGCCATGATAATCGATATCGAGAATGGCAACTTTGCCTTTTTCGGAAAGCCAATTCGCGGCGACGGCGGCGTTGTTGATGAAGCAATAGCCGGCGGCGTAATCCCTCCCGGCATGATGACCGGGTGGACGGCATAAGGCGAACGC
>CAYPHR010000333.1:1994-3150 GCA_964410375.1 uncultured Anaerolinea sp.
GACCGTCCCCCGTTGGCGATGGACGATGCGGTGCTCAAGGCAATGTTCGCGGATGCCAGCGCGGCGTTATATGTCCCTGCCACGATGCAGGCGGAGAGATCCATCAGATAGTAGCCGCCACGTCCGCGGACGGAGGCGGTGGGGCGCGCTGTACGTCGCAATGCAAAGGTTGCTGGCAGGAAGGCGTGCAGTTCGGGCGCAACTGCAATTTCGGGGTCAGAATCCAGCCATTCGTCCCAGCAGGAGGCGAGGAAGTTGAGATACGCATGGTCGTGCACGGCAAGGATCGGGTCGAGTCCAAAATCATCCGGCTCGCAAAACTCCGCCCAATCCGTTTTTTGAAGCACCGAAACGATTCTGTCCATGCGGTCGGGATTTTCAAAATAAGGCACGCGAATCCCGCCGTCAAAAACCTCAAAAGACGGATAATGTTTGCAATGTGCTTCCGAGTAAAATATTTTCATGGTAAGACAATTTTACCCGCAAGCGTCTGTGTTGCCGGAGGAACCAAATGGAAGTTTTTGAAGCGATACATGGAAGAGTTACGGTCGGCAAGGTGAAACCTGATCCATTGCCGCGCGACCTGATCGAGAAGTTGTTGAACGCCGCCGTGCAAGCGCCGAACCATTACAAAGTGCGTCCGTGGCGTTTTGTAGTCTTGACGGGGGATGGGCGAAAAAAACTGGGCGATGTCTTCGCCGCCTCTTTTCTGGACCGGAATCCTGATGCGCCCAAGGAAGCCGCGGAGAAACCCCGAGGCTTGCCGCTCCGCGCACCTGTGGTCATCGCCGTTGGCGCAGACAAACCCGCCCCTGATTCCAAAGCCATCGAGATCGAAAATATCTCGGCGGTATCCGCGGCGGCGCAAAATATGCTGCTTGCCGCCCACGCGCTGGGACTTGGCGCGATCTGGCGCACGGGTGAATGGGCGCGCGATGCGAAGGTCAAGGGATTTTTAGGCTTTGAAGCCGACCAGCATTTGATCGGTTTCATATATGTCGGTTACCCGGAAGCGGCGCCGGAACCGCACGTCCGCGCCGGATTTGAAGACCGCGTGATGTGGATCGAATAAGTCATCCTGCGTGAAAACGGGCAGTGAAAATCACTGCCCGTTTTTTTATTCGTGATATTTCAATTCACCTGCTTCAATGGGGAT
>CAYPHR010000334.1:0-3146 GCA_964410375.1 uncultured Anaerolinea sp.
GTTCGGATATCGTTATTTATTTTGGCGTGCCGACCGCGCACACGAATGATGAAATGCGCGCAGCGTCGGCGGCGGTTGCCATTCGGGAGATCATCTACAATCTCAGCAAGAAGCCGCCCACCATCGGGAACACCCAACCGGAGATCTTCTGCCAGATCGGCATCAATACGGGACCCGCATTCGTGGCGGAGGTCGGCGAGCCTCGCGGACGACGCGAGTACAATGTGCTAGGCGACACGGTCAACACGGCGGCGCGTCTGATGAACCATGCACACAAATATCAGATCATCATCTCGGAGGGCGTGAAACAGGCAATCGAGTCAAAATATGATTGTGCGCCGCTGGGAGAAATTCCTTTGAAAGGAAAAAGTGCGCCGATGCCGCTGTTCGAGCTGGTACAGCAGAAACCGAAAACTGACAAAAAATGACGGCTTTCGCCGTCAATTTTTTTCTTAAGTTTCACCGGGCTTTCTCTTTAGACGCTCATCAAGTTTCGTCCAAAGCCCGGCGGCGAGCTTGCTGCCCTCCTTGCGCCGCAGGTTGACCTTGTAAATGGCTTTCTCGCCTGCGCCGATGCGGATCAGCCAGAATTGCTCGGTCAGGCTGGAGAGAGCATCATCCAATTCATCACGGGAGAGGCGCTCCGCATCCGGCATGGAATCCATGACCTCACGCAATCGCGGATAGTTCATCTGCAATTCGCGCAGCATCAGGCGCATGATCTTGCGCAGGGCAGGAGGCAGGTCGGCGAGATCGAGCGGGGTGATGCCGCCTTCCTTTTGCTTATCCTGAATCTCTTTGTTTAAACGGTCAAATACACCGGGCATGGGGACCTCCCTCAGTACAACTCAGGCATGCTGATCGGTTCGGGCTGGGGTTCACACTCACCGCACCAGATGACATTCGCCACCGCCAAGCCCTTGGGAGTATTGTTCGCCCCCACGAACATCGTTATGAACGTGGACATGGTCGCGGCGTGATCTTTGCAGACGAACCGCCCGCAGAACGCGCAGGAAGCGCGCGCATCTTCTTCACAGTGCCAGCATTTCATCGTCGGCTCCTACTTCACAGAGAGAACGGCTTCGACTACGCTTTGCAGCGCACGTGACCACTCATGGTCTGGATAACGCAGCGAGAACAGATCCTGGCTGGCATTGTCCGCCATGTCGAACGTCAACGGCAGGACGCCGGTCACAGGCGCATTGAATTCTCTTTCGATGTCCTTTTTGATCTTGGCAAAATCGTATTTCGGCAGCGCCTTGTTGACCAACAGGAACAGGTTCGGCACGTCGAGGCTGCGGGCAATATCCACCGTCACCGAAGTGCCTTGAATATCCTGATTATCCGGGCGCAGGAGGATGATGAGAATATCCGATGTGGCAATGGAAAGCAGGGTCTCTTCGTTCAAACCGGGATGCGTGTCGATGAAAAGATAATCCAGATCGAATTCCGTGATCGTGGTCTGCAAGCCTTCGTTAAGCAGGTTAAAGTCAATGCCCTCGCGCAGGATCTGGCTGATCTCCCGTCCGCGAATGCTGGATGGAAACAGCCAAAGATTCTTGCCCGCCAGCTTTGCGCGTCCCTCCCCGCCGACAGGGTTATCGCCGACCGAGAATCCGATCTCGCGGATGGTGGCTTTCCCATGCAGGAAATCGTTCATGGTCTTGCCCATTTTGTCCTCATCCAGCCCAAACAGGACATGGATGCCCGGCGACTGGATATCCGTATCCACCACGCCGACACGCTTGCCGGTCATCGCGACCTGCGCCGCAAGGTTGGCGGTCGTATTTGATTTTCCCGTCCCCCCGCGGAACGAATGGATGGAAACGATCTTGCCCTTGTTCATAACACCTCCGAATAAATCAATCCTGTTGGGCGCGTTTCTGTCGCAGCGCCTTCGCCTGTTCTTTCAAATTCGCATAGAATTCCGTGCCGGTGATCTCTTCAAATTCCTTCCTGCGGCGCGTCTGGTCGATCTCAAACGTCAAACGTTCCAATTCCTGTTTCAAGCCTTCTTCGCGCGCCTTCACCTGCTTCACCATGGAATAGAAGGTCGAAAGCAATTGTGCTGCCTTGTCGTCATCGGAGCCGGTATGGGTCATCAGCGGCTGACTCTGATCGAGAAAGGAATAATCTCCTTCCGCCGTTTTTTGCGACCAGTCTATCACTTTTTCGATGTAGGTCGTGGAAAAACGCAAGCGGCTTGAGTATCCCTGCAAAATACCGATGGCAACATCCGCGCGGCGGGTCAACAGATCGAAGAACACATCACGGTTCAACTCCAGCGCCCGCACGTCCTCCAGCGCGATCACGCTCGCCGAACGCGGACGCTGATCGATCAGCGACATCTCCCCCACCGTCTCGCCGGGCTCCACCTTGTTGATAATGATTTCGTCACCTTTGGCGTCCGTCGTGACGATCTTCAAATTACCGCTTAACACCACGAAGAACGAATCAGCAGCGTCGCCCTTGCGGATCATCGCATCATCCGGCGTGAACGTCCGCACGGTTGCCTGCGCCACTACCGCCGCCAACGCGTCATCCGATAATTCGCTGAAAAAATCGGTCTCTCTTAATTGTCTTAGGATGTCCTGGCTCATGCCTGATCCTTCTCTTTTGACTTTTCCTTGATACGGTCAGTGACGCGGTCGAACAATCCGCCTCCCTTTTGACCTGTGCTTGATTCAGCGATCCGGGCTTGGATCTTGTCCCAAACCCTGAAATCCTGCCCCAAATAGACTTCGCGCACAAACATCATCGGGTACATGCCGATCTGCCTTCGCAACTCTTCCATATCTTTTGCGAGTGACTGGATGATGTCTTCAAGCTCCTTATGTTTTGCAGGGCTGGGCGTGGACTCCAATAATTTACGTTTGATGCCGATCTCCGCCTGTTTATACAACAATTCGCGCACCAATGGAACCTTCTCATCCCCAAAGCGCTCCTTGAACGGTATCAGCAAGGTTTCCACCATTTTTTCGATGCCGGTCACCGCACGTGTTTCTTCTTTCGTAACGCGGTCTTCCTCGCCGAGTTTTTCCCCCACCCACTGCTTCTGCGCGCCCATTCCGCGCCGGATGACGTACCAGATCAACACCGCGCCCAGCACGCCATAGCCGATGGCAAACACCAAGAATGTCCCCGCA
>CAYPHR010000335.1:0-3141 GCA_964410375.1 uncultured Anaerolinea sp.
GTGCCACCGCCGATTTGAACCGATTGGTATGACCCACGATCCACAGCGTCATGAATCCGCCGTACGAGCCGCCGGTCACGCCCATGCGCTTGCTGTCGATGTACGGCTTCCTCGCCATGAGGTCTGCAAACTTCATCAGGTCTTCGTAGTCCGGTCCGCCGAAATCCCCCCAGATCGCCTTCGAATGTTTTTCGCCGTAGCCCCGTCCGCCGCGCGGATTGGTGAAGTACACCACGTATCCGTTCGAGGCGAAGTAGTTGAACTCATGCATGAAGAACTTGCCATACTGCGTCCACGGTCCGCCGTGGATTTCAAAAATGGACGGATATTTTTTCTTCGGGTCGAAATTCGGCGGGAACATGATCCAGCCTTGCAGGTCGGTGCCGTCCGCGCCTTTGTACCAAACCTCTTCCACCTTGGGCAGTTTCACCGAAGCAAAATAATCGCGGTTGATATGCGTCAGGTAGCGGATGGTACTGCCCTCCAACTCTCGCAAATGGACTTGCGGTGTGTCGTGCATGCTGCCGTAGAAGTATGCAACCTGCTTTTGGGATTTATCGAACGAGACCGTCCCCAACGCCCCGCCTTCGCCGATGACCTCGGTCAGGTCTTTGCCGTCGATGCCGATACGCTTCAACACCGTGGACCCGTGAACTGCCGCCTGGAAGTAGATAAATTTTCCGTCGTTTGACCAGACCGGCGGGACGGTCTCCGCGGCGCCGAAGTCAGTGATGACATCAGCCGTAGTGTGCAGGTCATATTTTTCGGTCAGGTTCCTCGCGGACTGCGAACCGTCCACTGGCACCACCCACAAGCAGGTATTCTTGTAATGCAAATTCTCCCCTTCACTGCTGAGATATGCCAGCCGCTTGCCATCGGGCGAAAACGAAAGCATGGACTTCCCGCCGATCGGCGTTTTTAATTTGCGCGGTGTGCCGCCCTCGGCTGGCATGATGAAAATATCATCATAATCGGGGTAGGCGTCGGGTTCATCGGTGCGATTGGAGATGAAGGCGATCGTCCTGCCATCGGGTGAGAACGTGGGGGAGGTTTCATCGTGGATGGCGCTGTCCGTTAGTTGCTTGCCCTTGCCTGTGCGCGTGTCCACGACCCAGATGTGAGTGCGTTCATGTGGCAGGTAGCCGTAGCCGTCCATCTTGTAAAAGAGGCGTGTGTAGTGACGCGCCACCACACCGAGTTTTTTCTTCTGTTCATCCTTCTCGCGTTCCAAGGCTTCCGCATCCATCTTGCGGACGGTGCACAGCAGTTTGCGTCCATCCGGCGACCAGCCCACGAGGTTGATCTCTCCGTCAATGGAAGTCAGTTTGCGCGCCTCGCCGCCATGGAATGGGATGAGATGGATCTGCGGCGGTTTTGTTTTGTTGGCGCGGTTGGAGAGGAAGGCGATGGTGCTCCCATCCGGCGACCAGCGCGGGGACGAATCGGATTGGTCACCGTAGGTGAATTGACGCGGCTCCCCGCCTTTGGTCGGGACGATCCACAAATTCCCATACTTCTTTTCGGTCTTGCGGTCCACGCGCTGTAAGCGGTACATAACGTGACCGCCATCCGGCGAAATGCGCACATCGGATAGTTGCTGCAGGGCGTACAGGTCTTCGGCAGTGATCGAACGTTTCTTCGGGGCTGGCATGTGTTACTCCTTTTCGGAATAGAGTTTTAGGAAATACATGTGAATTGTATAACAAACTTCTGTATATGGGTAAAAAAACAGCCGCTTTTGCGAAACACTCCCAGCGAAGCGGAGCGGGCAAAAGGGCTGTTGTTTTATGAATTAACGCAGTTCAATTACTTGTTCAGTTTTTTCGTTGCCTTTACTGATTCAACGATGATCTCTTTGAGCACCTTCTTGTCCACATCCGCCAGTTTTTTGATGTACAAACAAACTTTCGACGTGGAATGTTTGCCCAGTTTTTTAAGCCTGCTTTCGTATCCTTCCATGCCGGGGTCGATATAAAGAGTAATGTATTGTTTGCGCGGCGAGAAAGCGATCAGGGGCCAGGGCAGTTGACTTCCATTGGCATAGGTCAGCATATATTCGCCGAAGCCCACAATGCTGCTGCCCCACATGGCAGGCTCGGCTTTGGCGGCTTGCTTCATCATCTTCACGATCTCAAAACAATCGGCGCGGGTCTGTTCGTTGGGAATGCTCTCCAGAAACGCTTCCACACTTGCGTTTGTCTTTTGGGTTTTCGGCTCTGCCATCGGGTCAACTCCTTATTAAAGGTTGGAGTGATTGTAGCATAAATGTTCTATTTTCGCATGTCAGATTATCCATCCCCAAGGATTTCGCAACCCGACCTGCTGTTATTTCTTCCGCTCTTCCAAACCCTTAACCATCCATTCCTTCGCAATGTTCGGATCAGCCTTGCCTTTGGTGGCTCTCGCGACCTGACCCATGAACCACTGGAACAAGGTCTCTTTGCCTGCGTTGTACTCGTCCACTTCTTTGGGATTGTCGTTCAAAATCTTGGTCACGATCTCTTGAATGGCGTTCACGTCGGTTATTTGCAAGAGGTTCATTTCTTTCACGATCTGCGCGGGGTCGCCGCCGTTTTTGAAGAGTTCGGTCAGCACGGTCTTGCCTGCGCTCGCGCCGATGGTTTTGTCCGTCACCATGTCGATCAGTTGGGCGAGCGTCTCGGGCGCGAGGGTCACATCGTCAATGCTCACGCCTGAGTCGTTCAGGTAGCGCATGAACTCGCCCGCGATCCACGAGTGGATGGTCTTGGCGGGGCTTTTCGATTTCGCGACGACAGATTCAAAATAATCTGCCAGCGCCTTTTCGGAAGTCAACAACCGCGCATCCTGCGGCTTTAATTCATATTGTTCGATGAAGCGCGATGTCTTCGCTTCCGGTAATTCGGGCAATTGACTCCGAATCGACTCGATCCACGCATCCGATAATTGAAGCGGAGGCAGGTCGGGCTCGGGGAAGTAGCGATAGTCGTGCGCCTCTTCCTTCGACCGTTGGCTCTCGGTCACGCCCCGAACATCGTCCCAGCCGAGAGTTTCCTGCACGACCGTGCCGCCTTCTTCATAAAGTTGAATCTGGCGTTCGATCTCATATTGCGAAGCGCGGACGAGCGCGCGGAAGCTGTTGAGGTTTTTGATCTCGGTGCG
>CAYPHR010000336.1:0-3132 GCA_964410375.1 uncultured Anaerolinea sp.
GATGCGAGCTGGCTGAAGCATACGTTGATCACCAAGAAGGACGATACACTGGAGATCAGTTACAAGCCGGTCGTGATTACCAAACACCAGCCGAAGGCGAGAGTTTACTAATCAGGAAACCCTAAAGGACTTTAAGACCTTTAGGGTTTGAGACTGGAGATTAGAGATTATGGAAGTTACCATCAAAATTTTCCGTTACAACCCCGAGAAGGACCAGCGCGGCAATTATGTGACCTACAAGGTGGAAGCCGATCCGAACGACCGCGTGCTGGATGTGCTCGAGTACATCAAGGGCAAGGAAGACGGCACACTCTCGTTCCGCCGTTCGTGCGCGCACGGCGTGTGCGGTTCGGATGCGATGCGGATCAACGGGCGCAATATGCTGGCATGCAAGGTGTTGATCCGTGACGTGGGTGAAAATATCACTGTCGAGCCGTTACTCGGCTTGAAGATCGCCAAGGACTTGATCGTGGACATGGAGCCGTTCTTCGACAATTACAAGAAGGTTCTGCCTTATTTCATCAACGACAGTCCGCTGCCTGAAAATGGACGCGAACGCCTGCAAAGTCCCGAAGACCGCGCGCGTTTCGACGAATCGACCAAATGTATTTTGTGTGCCGCATGTACCACCTCCTGCCCGTCCTATTGGGCGAACGGCGAGTATTATGGTCCCGCTGCGATCGTGACCGCGCACCGCTTTATATTTGACAGCCGCGACGAAGCCGCAGGCGAACGCTTGCAGATCCTTGCCGAGACGGATGGCGTGGCGCGCTGTCATACCGCGTATTCCTGCACGGAAGCCTGTCCGCGGGAGATCAAGATCACGCGTGCCATCGGCGAGGTGAAGATGGCGATGATCACTGGGAAGTTGGATTAGAACCAGTTTCCTATTAATAGTAATCAGTGCACAGTAAACCGCGTCTGAAAAGATGCGGTTTATTTTTGAAAAAAACTTTGGAGGTAGGAATGAATGTGTTGAAACTCGCCGCCTTTTCCCAGAATGGACAAGGCGGCAACCCGGCTGGCGTTGCCTTTTACGATGAGATGCCTTCCGAATCCGAAATGCTTGCCATTGCAAAAGAAGTTGGCTATTCGGAGACGGCGTTTTTGGTAAAGCAGGCGAACGGCTGGCGTGTGCGATATTTCGCGCCTGAAATGGAAGTCCCCTTTTGCGGTCACGCCACGATTGCGTTGGGCGCGGCACTCGGCGAGCGCTTCGGCGAAGGGACGTATCAACTGCACCTGAACGACAGCCAGATCAGCGTGCGTGCAGAAAAAACGTCGGGCGGGATGTCTGCTACGTTGCAGTCACCAGCCACATGGTCGGAGGATGCGCCGCAGGAATATGCGGACAAGGTTTTGGCGGCGTTCGATCTGACAAAGGAACAACTTGATCCCCGCTTACCTGTCCGTTTGGCTGGAGCGGGAGCAAAACATCTGATCATTTTTCTCAAGGAGCGCAAGACTCTGGCGGAGATGTCCTATCCGTTCGAGGAAGTCCGCGCATTGATGGCGGAGCATGGACTGGTCACGATCAGTTTGCTTTGGAACGAATCCGATGACGTGTTCCATTCACGCAATGCTTTTGCATCGGGCGGAGTCTATGAGGACCCCGCCACGGGAGCCGCCGCCGCGGCGCTGGCGGGTTATCTGCGCGACATCGGCTGGAACGGAGCGTCCACGTTTACGATTTTGCAGGGCGAGGATATGGGCGTGCCTTCACGTCTGACGGTCTCATTCACGCCGAAGGCGGGTGAGAGCGTGACTGTCAGCGGCGAAGTGCGGCATATCGAGTAGGATGGAAAGAAGCCGTGTCCTGTATGCGCATGGCTTGGTTCGTGCAAACGGGGTTTATCGGGCTATAATGATGGAAATCACTCCCGCCCAGAAAGGATGTTAAATTGGCTAAAGTAAATTATCAATACGAGAAACGACAGAAAGAACTGGCTAAGAAACGCAAGAAGGAGGAAAAGTTAAGGCAGAAACAGCAGAAAAAGAACAGTCAGCAGAGCGGGAACCCGACCGAAGCGCAGGATGAAGCGCAGGTCAAATCATCCGCAGAGGAGACCTCGATGGGGGCGACGCCGGCTGAAAAATCCGCTGAGCCCGAAGAGAAATAAATGACGAAAAATAGGATGATGCGAACTTTCCTTTGCAGAATTCCATCCTGACGGCAATGGCGGATGCTATAATTTTGAACCGCCCTTTGCCAAAGGAGACGCTATGAAAGAAATTTCCATTGACCAGCCCTTCGCCCGCGGACGGACCGCCGATATCCATGAATGGGAGAACGGAACCGTCCTCAAACTCTTCCATAATTGGTTCAGTCTCGAAGACATCCAATACGAACAAAGGATCGCGCGTGCTGTCCATGCCAGCGGGGTGAAAACGCCCGCGGTGCGTGAAATCGTCCAAATGCACGGACGGAACGGTTTGATCTATGAGCGGGCGGCAGGCACATCCATGCTGGAGATGTTCCAGAAAAAGCCGTGGCAGGTGATCCAATTCGGAAAGATGCTTGCCGAACTCCATGCGCAGATGCACACCTGCGTCTGCGGTGCGGATGTCCCCCATCAGCGCAGGAAGTTGCAAAACAAGATCAGGGATGCGAAGGCGCTTCCCGTCTACTTGAAGCCGAAACTGCTGGACTCGCTCGAATCCCTGCCCGATGGTGACCGGGTCTGTCACGGGGATTTTCACCCCGCCAACGTGCTGGTCTCGGCAGATGACTCGACCATCATAGACTGGATCGACGCTTCACGCGGCAACCCGTTGGCTGATGTGGCGCGCACGAGCATTATCACCCTCGGGGCGGCGGCAAGTTCGCAGATACCGAATGCGATGTTGAAGGTGTTCGTGAAAGTATTTCACTCCGCTTACTTGAATCATTACTTCCGCCTGCGCCCCGGCGGCGAGGACGAATACCTGCGCTGGCTCCCTATTGTGGCTGGTGCGCGGCTGAATGAGAACATCCCCGAAGTGGAAGAATGGTTGGTAAAGGAAGCGGGGAGAATTTGAAGGTGTTTTAGTCAGCACCAGAATCAAAACCGCCAGAGCAGTTCGCTCTGGCGGTTTTGATTCAAAATTTCCTCTACCCCAAATGCATCGGCATAATGACATGCAGGAAATCAT
>CAYPHR010000337.1:0-3099 GCA_964410375.1 uncultured Anaerolinea sp.
GACGCGTTCGTTATCCATCCCCATCTGTTGCAATTGTTCCATCAACTCGCGCAGCGCTTCGCGCACTTCGGGGAACGCCAGCGCGCGCATCATTCGTTGAGTCATCCAGTTTTGATATTGGAGATTATCCGCCTGATTCAAACCGACCAACTGCGCCAGCGCCTCCAATTCGGACCGTGACAACTGCTCGCCGTTCATCAGCCTTTCCATGCGCTGACGGAGGTTCTCGGCAAAATTCTTCAATGCGTCCGCCAGCATCTGAATCTCTTCAGGCGTCAGGTCGTCCGACGGGTTGCCGCCCATTTCAGGCGGAGTCCCTGAGCCGAAGAAAAGCGGAAATAATTTATCGAACGTGGGGAGGTCCTTTACATCCTTGATGAGCGTAGCGCGCAGGGACAGCCGAAACGACTCGCGGTCTTGAATCCCCATCAGATCCACCGCTGAAAACGCCTCGGCGGATTCGGCAAGCGACACGCGCACCCCGCTGGCGCGCAAGGCTGAGATCAACTGTAAGATGCGGGATTCCATTTTGTTTTATCCTGTTGGGCGGGGTTTCCCCGCCCAATTCATGTATACAACAGGGCGAGATGACCTCTACAAAATCAATTTCCGGAAAACTTTCCGAAATCATCCGCAGGCGGACGCTGTCTCGATTGCTGCGGCGGACTGGTCAATTGCCGTTTTGCCTTTTGCAGATCCGCTTCGTGTTTGAGTAATACGGAAAGCGTGTCCTCCAGAACATCTTTGTCTAATTGCGAAGCATTCAACGCCACCAGCGCGTTCGCCCAATCGAGCGTCTCGCTGATGGATGGGGATTTGCGCATGTCCGTTTTGCGGAGTCTCTGCACGAATTCCACGGCTTGTTGTGCCAGCTTGGGATTCAAGTCGGGTACTTTCAAATGGACGACCGCCAATTCTTCCTGCAAGGTCGGATAATCAATGAACAGGTACAGACAGCGGCGCTTCAACGCTTCGGAGAGTTCGCGCGTGTTGTTGGATGTCAGCACCACGAACGGACGGTGTTTTGCCGCAAGCGTTCCCAACTCCGGCACGGAGACTTGAAAGTCACTCAGCACTTCGAGCAGGAAGGCTTCGAACTCGGCATCGGCGCGATCGATTTCATCGATCAATAACACTGTCGGCTTCTCGCTCAAAATCGCCTTCAACAACGGACGCTGCAGCAGGAATCGGTCCGAGAAGAAGACGTCCTCCTCTTTTGCCAATTTATCCGCCGCCTCCGCCAGCGATTCGGCTTTGCCGAGCGTATCGTTCAATTTGTCGCGCAGCAACTGCGTATACAGCAATTGCTTGGAATACTCCCACTCGTACAGCGCCTTGGACTCATCCAAGCCTTCATAGCATTGCAGGCGGATCAACTCGCGCCCCGTCGCACCCGCGATGGCTTTCGCCAGTTCGGTCTTGCCTACACCTGCCGGTCCCTCTGCCAGAAGCGGTTTGCCCAATTTCTGGGCGAGAAAAACGATCGTCGCGATTTCATCCGAAGCGATGTATTTCTGCTTGTTCAGTTCGGATTTGACGTTCCTGGTTGAGTCGAAAAGAGTTGTCATGGGTCACCTGTAATCTGCCAGACGAGTTCACCCCGTTCCTTTTTACGGTTCACTCATCACTTCTTAATCCAGCGCGGCTTGGTCAATACTTCGGGCTTCAGGATCTCGTCCAGTTCAGCCTTGGTCAGCAGACCGCGCTCCAGCACGATCTCGGTCACGCTTTTGTTGGTCGCATACGCCTCTTTCGCCACCGAGCTTGCATTCTCGTACCCGATGATCGGATTCAACGCTGTGACAATGCCCACCGAACGCGACATGTGTTCGTCCAGCCGCGCATGGTTGGCGGTGATGCCTTTCACACAGCGTTCAGCGAGCGTGATGCAGCCATTGCGCAGATAAATGAGATTATCGAACAGGCTGTGTGCAATGATCGGCTCGAAGGCGTTGAGTTGCAACTGTCCGCTCTCAGCGGCGAAAGAGACGGTCACGTCATTGCCGATGACGAGGAACGCGATCTGGTTGACCACTTCCGGGATGACCGGATTGACCTTGCCGGGCATGATGCTCGATCCGGCTTGGACGGCGGGCAGGTTGATCTCGCCGAGCCCGGTGCGAGGTCCGGAGGAAAGGAGGCGCAGGTCGTTGCAAATCTTGGAAAGTTTCACCGCCACGCGCTTTAATACGCCGGAGAGCTGGACAAACGCGCCGACATCCTGTGTCGCCTCCACGAGGTCACCGGCGGTGATGTATTCGATGCCTGTCACTTCGCTGAGATGCTTGCGCGCCAGCGCAGCGTAATCGGGATGCGCGTTGATGCCCGTTCCAATTGCCGTCGCGCCGAGGTTCATTTCCTGAATGAGCAGCGCGCCCTCGCGCAGGCGCTGTTCATCCTCTTCGAGCATGATCGCGTATGTGCTGAACTCCTGACCGAGCGTCATCGGCACGGCATCCTGCAATTGCGTGCGCCCCATTTTCAGAATGTCTTTGAACTCCCCGGCTTTTTCAGCAAAGGCGAGACGCAGGACTTCCATGCCTGCGATCAGGTCGTCTATCAAAAATCGCAGCGCCACCTTGACCGCCGTCGGGTACACATCGTTCGTGCTCTGACTCAAATTGACATGTTCGAGCGGATGCAGGTGTTTGTATTCGCCGCGCGGATGCCCCATGATCTCCAGCGCGCGATTGGCGATGACCTCATTCGCATTCATGTTCGTGGACGTGCCCGCGCCGCCCTGAATGACATCCACCGCGAATTGGTCGATCCATTTGCCGTCACGGATCTCTTCGCATGCCTTGATGATCGCATCCGCGCGTTCGGTGCTGAGCAAGCCCAATTCCTTGTTCGCCTGTGCGCACGCCTGTTTCACGCACGCCAGCGCCTTCACCAAACTCGGGTATGTGCTGATCGGAATATTGCTGATCGGAAAATTCTTCAATGCCCGCGCCGTATGCACGCCGAAATAGGCATCGCTTGGGACTTCATGTTCCCCTAAAAGATCATGTTCGATGCGATGGTTCACGATTTGACTCCAAGACTTGCATAGATGTTTAGATTTGACTGTACTAACTTCGCAAGCGAGAATTGACCCAA
>CAYPHR010000338.1:0-3047 GCA_964410375.1 uncultured Anaerolinea sp.
CAAAAACCGCCTCTTGCGAAGCGGTTATGCTTGTGCCCCCACGGGGATTCGAACCCCGGTCGTAGCCTTGAAAGGGCTGCGTCCTAGTCCACTAGACGATGGGGGCATTTCTTGAGCGGGCGAATTCTATCATCCACTTCCATGCCAGTCAAGCAGTTTTCGGGGTTAATTTTCGGGCTTTACACGCTGGTTTTGCAGCGCCATGATGTCGATCACTTTGCGGTTGACCAGGATGCCCGCGCTTTCCACGCGCACGTTGGGAATCAGGATGGCGGTCAACGTGGCGTTGAAGACCGGCAGGAAGTCGCGCGTGCCGTCCGCCATGATGGCGGCAAAATCAAAACGACCGGGCAGTTCCATCATCCCTTCCACTTCAAAGACCTGCGTCACGATCCGCACGGAATACTCCACCACATGGCTGTACCCTCCGCGCACAAGCGCCTGCGGACCAAGGTCTTCGCGCCGCGAAAGGCACACCGCATGGATCTGCCGCTTCATCATCCGCACGACCTCGAAATGGTCAACCAGTTTCGTGGGCATGTGCAGGCGCGCCAGGCGCGCATCGTTCACATCCAGCGAGGAATGTGTGGGGTCGTTCAATATGCCCATGGCGCCGTGCGAGGTCACCATGGTCTTCCCCACCACACGATACCCCGATGTCAGGATATCGGTCGAGATAAAACGATGGGTGCGCGGAGAGGCGTCAAGGGACATGAAAGATCAGCGTCAGGAATCGGAAATGGGGCGCGGTACGCCGGGTTGAGGTCGGGGGGGAGGCGGCGTGCGGCGCTGGGATTTGGTCGGGTTGCCGGCATTCGGGTCCAGAAGCATGTTCAGCCATTGGATCGCCCGTTCGTCATATTCGCGCCTGCCGCATACATCGCAGATCCAGGCGGGGAAATGCGGGACCGTGATCAACTCATTGCCCAGCCATGTAAAATAGGTAATGCGGCGGGCGAGCATGACGCCCGCATGACATTCATTGCACGGAATGTTCGATGGATTGAGTTCAGTATCGCTCATATCGTATCCTATTGCGCCGCAAAGGCTCCCGTATGCTCCAAAAATCCCCACATGGGCGGGGGCCAATAGATCAGGACCGCCTTGCCGACCACGTTCTCCGCCGGCAGAAAGCCCCAGTCTTTCGAGTCGTTCGAGTTGTTGCGGTTATCACCCAGCACAAAGAGAAAACCATCCTCCACCGTCCACTCGCCGGAGTAATAAGGCGTCTGGGCAATGTACGGCTCGCTGAGCGCCTGCTCGTTCACGAACACCTGACCATCCTGCACCTTCACACGATCGCCGGGCAGTCCGATCACACGCTTGATCAGCTCCTCATCCGGGTTCAAGGGAAAATGGAACACAACGATATCGCCGCGCTCCACGTCGCTCCAAACATAGCTCAGCTTGCTCACCAACACGAACTCGCCATCTTCCAAGGTCGGGCGCATGCTGAAACCATCCACCCGCACGCGCGCAGACACCGCATTGATGACCACGAACAAAACCACCGCCAAAATGACGGTTTCCAGCATATCCAGCGCAAAACGGGTCCAATTCGTTTTTTCCTCCACCGGAGGGGTTTCCGTGGTCCCGCTCGTCTGCGCTTCCTGTTCCAAAATTTCCAAACGTGCCTCCATATCGCTCGTAAAATTATACTTCCATTTTTCGACATTCCACCCGCCCTTAAGTCTTACCCCACGCAAAGTAGGTCGGCACGTGCAGAATCCGCTCCCCGCGCCTGCGCGCCTGCTCATCCAATTCCTTCATCTTTTGGATGTCTTCGCCCGCGACGGAATCAGCCAGATCGGCTTTTATCACATCCCATTCGTTCTCCCACTCCGCAAGCGAACGCTTCGCATCCATGCTTTGAATGGGTCCTGTTTCAAGCAGCGTGATCCCCGCCTGATGAAACGTCTCTGCCAGAAGCGACCCGAAGAACGGATCCGCGCCCTGCTTGCTCAGTGCCCTCGTCTGCCATTCGCCGAGCGGTTTTAGCGCGGCTGGTTCATCCACCCGCTGACGATAATCCGGCTCCGCCAGCGCCAGAACAGTTTTGCCCGCCCGCGCCATCTCACGGACAACCCGCAGCGGGTCACTCACCCATAGCAGAAGGAAGTGACAGAACACGATGTCGAAGGATTTGTCAGGATAGGGCAGGAAGTGCGCGTCACCGAGCGTCAGCGAAGCGGCAGGAGCGTGTACCCGGCATTGGGCAAGCGAAGCAGGCTCGAGGTCCAAGCCATGAAGCGGGGCGGGCGCGTTGATTTCACGCAGGATGGCTCCTGTGCCGCATCCCACTTCCAGTATACGGTTTGCATTTGGCAAGCCCGCCCTGTCAAAAAGATAATTCCGCAGGTCGCGGGTCCACACGGCTTGCTGAAGATAACGCGCGTGCCAGTTCATCCTTCGCAATATCGCGGTCTGTGAGTTCGGGGCGGCTCCTCCCACCAGTTGCGGACGAACTCGAATTGCTCGTCGGTTTCGGGAGAGGTCATAAAGAAATAGGTTTGCGGTCTGGTTTTGTATAATCTGGCGACACGCTTCAAGGCATCGTCTGCGGAAAGCCCGCGGCGGATGAAGTAACACGCCACTGTGACACCTGTGCGACCCACCCCGCCCCAGCAGTGGACGTATACAGGACTGCCGCGCTCGATGGAGTTATCAATGACGTCAAGGATCTCGCTCATTTGTTTTGAGGATGGAATGCTGTGGTCGCGGATGGGAAAGCGATGATAGGCGAGGTCGAGATCGTAAATGCGGGACTGGTCTTTGAGGATGGGTTCGTATGGGACGAGTTCGTGCGGCTGGGTCAGGTCAACGAAGGTGCGGATGCCCGCTTCGAGAAAGGCTTCGATGCGGCGGCGCGCGGCTTCAGGATCGCGGCTGGCGGGGTATTCGCCCGCGAGAAAGCGGTCTTCTTCGACCCAATAGGACTCAGGGATGGGAAGTTTTTTCAAGGGATGTTCAAACACGGTTTCAGGTATCCTTGCCGGAATTCCGGCAAGGATACCATGGAGTTATTTTTCAGAGAGCGTTTCCCAGCC
>CAYPHR010000339.1:0-3041 GCA_964410375.1 uncultured Anaerolinea sp.
TGACCTGTGATTCAACACGCGACACAGATCGCCTTGGAGAAGGGAATCACGGTCAAGAAATCGCTGGTGGCTGTGAAGGAGTTGCGTCAGCGCGGTGTGGATATTCCGTTGATCCTGATGGGTTATTACAATCCCATGCTGGCGTATGGACTGGAAAAATTCGTCCGTGATGCGGAGGAGGCGGGCGCGGATGGATTCATTATCCCAGATCTGCCGATGGAAGAAGCGGACGAATTCGTAGGGGCGACTGGCCAGTCGCACCTGCCTCTCATTCCGATGTTGGCTCCAACCTCCTCCCCCGAACGCATGGAAAGGATTGCCCGCAACGCGAAAGGATTCATCTATCTTGTCTCGGTGACAGGCATCACAGGTGAACGCAAGTCTTTGGCGGAAGGACTTGGTGAATTGATTGCGCAAGTGCGGGAGCACACGTCTGCGCCTGTGTGTGTGGGATTTGGTATCGGCACGCCTGAGCAAGCCAAAGAGGTTGGGAAGATGGCAGATGGGGTTATTGTGGGCACGGCTTGTGTGAGAACAATTGGAGGGAGTGAAAAGCCAATAGAAACCGCGAAACAGTTTGCGGCGGAGTTTCGAAGCGCGTTGAATCACATCCCGAAGTGATATTCGAGCGCGCGGTGGATTCGCTTATTCCGTTCTTTCAACCCCATCAAACCCCAGAATAAAATCCGCGCCATAGGCTTTGCTTGGAGTTTGGAAACCTGCCTTGTAATCCCCGTTCAAAATCCGCTTCATGATCTCAACCGACGTCAGCGCCGTCAGATAATACGCTTCGGGTGTCCGCAACTTCGCGCGGACGGTCTGCTTCCCATCCGATGCTTCGGCGATCAGCAGGGCGAATCCGTTTTCGTTTTTATATTTCGACGGTCCCGTCGGGTTCAACTTTCCGATCAGCCATTTGAGAAAATTCTTCATCGGGCGCGTGTACAACAGCGGACCGATGACCCGCGTCAGATACAACGCGTCGATCATTGCGTTCGGAAAACTCATATACACCACGATGTTCGGGATACCCGTGCTGTGATACGCCGTGCTGACGTCGCCCCAGCCAGTCGAGACCACGCGTGACGCGCCGCGTCCAAAGTCCACGCGCTTCACCTGCCATGCAGGCGGCACAGTCTGGATCTTTCCATCGCGGCGGATGCGCCCCTGCCTGTGCATGTTCTCGATGCCAGAGCGCGCCGTCCCGCGTGAGACTCCGCTCCCGATGCTTTTGATGTACAAAGTCAAATGCGTCGCGTTCGGAAGTTTCTCCGCCGCGTACGCGCTTAAACAATCGGACGGAACCACGTCGAAGCCGCCGCCCGGCAGCAACATCACGCCCGCGCGTTTCGCTTCCTCATCCATTTGCGCCAGCGCTTCAAAGCCTTCGATCTCACCGCTGATGTCCACGTAATGTTTTTTGTTTCGGATGCACGCCTCCGCCATCTGGCGGAACGTCAACACGAAGGGACCTGCGCAATGCAACACTGCATCCACTTCGCGCAGAGCCGAGTCCAATGCGGCGGTGTCATCTAATGAAAACGCGCGGTATTCCAACCCATATCGTTCGGCTTGCGTCCGCACTTTGCTTTCATCGCGCCCCGCCAAAATCAACCCCAGTCCCTGCTTCACCGCCTGCTCCACGATCAACTCCCCCGTGTACCCATACGAGCCGTACACCAAAACTTTTTTCATAACCGCTCCGTCCATGAGGCGTGCGCGTACTTTTCTTTGATCAATTCTTCCGTTCTTTGGATTTCGGATTGGGACATTTCCCCGCGCTCGAACTGGATTCCCAATTCCGCTTCAAACCCTCGGACGAAAGCCTGCGCGGCGGTTTCCCAGGCAGTTTCCACCCCGATAACGGTCTCTACCGTCGTTGCCCGTGCCAGCAATCTATCCTTCGCAGTGTTCCTCGCTGATTCATTCTCAAAAACCAGCGCATCGCAAATGCGGGTCAAGTCACCCGTCAACGGGAGTGAGCCGTGTTGCAAAACGCCTTCCTTCTTCCGCGCCTGTGCCGAACCGATGAGTTTCTTTCCATTGACAGTGATCTCATATGTGGATGGCACTTCAAAACAAACGGGATTTGTCACGCTGGAAGCATGACCTACGGATTCATATTCTTTCACTTCTACAGGCAAACTCAATGCGCGCACGGCATGTAACAAGGCTTTTGACAGGCGGTTATATGATTCCAGCACGCCGCCCGCAAGGACAGGTTCGTCCGCGGAGCCTGTCACCGAGTAGGTTAATTCGTCTGTGTGCAGGATCGCCCGTCCCCCCGTCACGCGGCGCACGACATCCCAGCCTCGGGACTTGAGTCGCTCCACATCCACATCTTTGAATGGTTGGGCATGTCCCAGCGATAGACATGGCGGATTCCAAGAATATAAACGCAGCGTGGGTTTTGACTCTCCGCGATGAGTATGCTCAAGAATGGCTTGGTCCACCGCCATATTCCATGCGCCCGCGGATGGGGAAGTGTGAAGTAAGCGCCAGATTGTCATAGGGTAATTATAAAGGTGACAATCACTTTCAAAGGGACTGTCACCTGAGTTTACGAAATTTTCGAAAATTTCTCCGCCGCGTCTTCCAGCGACTTCCCATCCAATTCTTCCAATGGCGCTCTGACCGACCAGCGCGGAAGACCGTATATTTTATGAAGCAATCCCTTTAAAAGCGGGGCGATGGGAGCGAACTGTTCAAGGAAATGCCTTTGCTCCGTGACCTTTGCTTGAACTTCAGAAGGGTCTTTGCCTTCTTGAAACAAATCCCAGATGTGGCGTAGGTTATCGGAGATCAGATTTGCGGGCGCGGTGATCGCACCTTGTGCGTTGTTTTCCAACGCGTGGTGGAAGTAGGCGTCCGTACCATTCAGCACAAGCAATTCTTTGCCAAATCGCTGACCGACGGTGGTCGCAAATTCTTTATCGTGCGATGAATCTTTGATGCCTGCGAATTGATTCGGGAATTTTGTTTTGAGTCGTTCGAGCAATTCCAGCGAAAAGCCGATGCCCGTCATCGGCGGGATGTGATAA
>CAYPHR010000340.1:0-3021 GCA_964410375.1 uncultured Anaerolinea sp.
CGGGCGCGATCCCTGTCGGTCCGCTGTTTGCGCAGGCGTTGGAGGATGCGCTCGCTTCGCATGATGTGGATTTTGAGATTCTGGAGATCCCGCTGAATTCGAATCGGTTGTGGGAGTTGGTGAGTGGTAAATAAATATGTTCCCGAAGTTAAGGAATGGATAGAATGAGGGTGGAAGTCGACCCAAAGAGGGAAAAGGGGGAGTGATGCAAGCGGTAATAGGGACCAGAAGGTCTGTTCCTTTTCTATTGTGCCCCTTTTAATCATGTTTAACCCTCGATGCGATAAAATACCCCAATGCGCCCCACCTGTTTGGAAACCAACCTCACTCAACTCAAGCAAAACCTCGACGCCATTCGCGCACATGTAAATGGTGCGAAGGTCATGCCGATGGTCAAGGCGAATGCCTACGGTCATGGCGTGGATGGTGTCGCGCCGTTCATCGAACCGTATGTGGATTACTTCGGTGTGGCATTCGTTGAGGAGGGGATTCATCTTCGTAATTTTGGGATCAAGAAACCTATCCTTGTCGCAGGCGGGACATTGATCGAGCAATTGCCATTATTTTTTGAACATGATCTGACGCTTACCGCTTCTTCTCCCGACCTGTTAACTGCCGCTGACCATTTGGCAGGGTCTTTGCGGAAGCGGTTGACTGTCCATCTGAAAATTGACACCGGTATGGAGCGGATCGGTGTCCATGAATATGAAGCCGAAGAATTTCTGCGACAGTCACTTGCGTGTAGCCGCTTGAGGGTTGAGGGGGTCTATACTCATCTGGCAAACTCGGAGGTCGTTGACAAAAAATATTCGCTTCTCCAACTCGAACGTTTTCAGGAAGTCCTACGTTTCTACGAGAGGAACAGCCTGCCGACTCCGATGCGGCACGTTTGTAATTCGGGCGGAATTGTCAATGTGCCTGAAGCGCATTTTGACATGGTTCGTCCCGGCGTGTTGTTTTACGGCATTTACCCCGGGCGTGAGATGGAACGCAAAGTGGATGTGAAAACAGCGGCGACATGGCGCTCGAAAGTGGCATATAGCAAGGTCACCCAGTCCGGGCGGAGCGTCAGTTATGGGTCGTTGTGGCAGGTGGAGGGGAGTCCGAAGCGCATTGTCACCATTCCATGCGGCTACGCGGACGGTTACTTCCGCCGTATGACCAATCATGCACAGGTTGTCATCAATGGAAAGAAATATCCGCAGGTGGGGCGCATCTGCATGGACCAGTTCATGGTCAATGTTGGGGATGATGATGTGAAGGTGGGAGATGAGGTGGTTTTACTGGGTGATGGCATAACGCCCGAAGATCTGGCGGACTGGGCAGGCACGAACGAATATGAGGTGATGACGAATATTAATGCGCGCGTGCCGAGAGTGTTTGTGGGTGCGGTACAATAGGTGCACTAATTTTGAAGTTGAGGTGAGAGTTGAGTTCACGAATTAAAGATTATTTGATGTTGTTCAGTGTGGCGGGCACGATCATCGCGCTCGATCAATGGACGAAGTGGCTGGTGCGCGAGAATATCGAATTCGGCGGTCAATGGCTGCCGGAATGGCTGGCGTGGCTCAGTCCGTATGCACGGTTTGTGCATTGGTACAACAGCGGCGCGGCATTTGGCATGTTCCAGAACGGGAATATGGTGTTTACCGTCCTTGCGTTCATTGTGATCGGTGCGATCATTTATTATTTCCCGCTTGTTGAAAACGAAGATTGGACGTTGAAATTGGCGATGGGTTTGCAGCTTGCCGGTGCGGCGGGGAACTTGATCGACCGCTTGATGATGGCTAAGGTCACGGATTTCATTTCGGTCGGGACGTTCCCAGTTTTCAATATTGCCGACGCCAGCATCACGCTTGGCGTGGTCGTTCTCCTGCTTGGGGTGTGGTGGAAGGAACGTAAGGAAAAGAAGCTGGCGGCTGAGAAGGCGGCTGACGACCAATCCTTCGATAATAAAGACCAGATCTCTGTGGGCAGCGAGTAAATGTGAGTGACCGGATTGAACGCTTTACATTCGAGGGGGGAAACGCGGAACGCCTCGATAAATTCCTCGTAACGTGTTTGCCCGAGTTTTCCCGCGCGCGTCTGCAGGGTCTGATCGCAGATGGATTTGTATCCGTGAACGGTATCCTTGCGAAGAAATCGGGGCAGACGCTGGAGCCGGGGAGTGAGATCGAAGTCCGCGTCCCTCCGCCTGTGCCCAGCGGGTTGACCGGCGAGGATATTCCGCTCGATATTATTTACGAGAACGATGACCTGATCGTGGTCAACAAGCCTGCGGGGATGGTCGTACATCCTGCCGCGGGTCATGCTTCGGGGACGCTGGTCAATGCGGTGTTGGGCTATGATCCTGATCTGGAGGGGATAGGCGGCGAGGAACGTCCCGGGCTTGTGCATCGCCTCGATAAAGAGACTTCGGGCTTGATCATCCTTGCAAAGAACGAACGCGCACATAACTGGCTGCAAGACCAATTCCGCTTGCGGACGGTCGAGAAAACCTATCTCGCGCTGGTGGACGGCAAGCCACCGACTCCTGCCGGACGTGTGGAAGCGGCAATTGGGCGTGACCCAAAACAGCGTAAGAAAATGGCAGTCCGTTCGCCGGGCAAGGGGCGCGAGGCGGTCAGTGAATATAAAACGCTCGAAACCTTCAAGGAGCATACACTTTTGGAGTTCCATCCGTTAACGGGACGCACTCACCAAATCAGGCTGCATTGCGCGTTTTTGGGTTGTCCCATTGTGGGAGATTCGATATACGGCAGGAGAAATCCCAGCGTGGATATTGACAGGCACTTCCTGCATGCCTATCGTTTGAAGATCCTTTTACCGAACGAAAAAGAACCAAGAACATTCGAGGCGGAATTGCCGGATGAGTTGAAAAATGCTCTTGAAGAGGTAAAGCGATATGAATGAAATGGATTTTGTAGATTTACGCTCCGATACTGTCACCAAGCCGACGCCTGAAATGCGTGAAGCGATGGCGGAGGCGGAAGTGGGCGACGACGTGTACATGGACGACCC
>CAYPHR010000341.1:0-3013 GCA_964410375.1 uncultured Anaerolinea sp.
AGAACGTCCACATCCACGGTATCGTCTACGCGGTGGCAAAGCCCATTCGTCCCTGAATCCATACCCAGCCATAATCCTGATTGGCGGATTGTCCGATTCTGCTTTAAAATCACCTCACAATGAGGAACCTCTTTAGCGGAATTGGCGCACTTCTGAAAACAGCGCCGGGCATCATTATTTTCATGTCCGCCCTTTGGCACGGTGTTGTATGGTGGCTGGATATTCCATTCAACCCGCTTGTCAGCCTGTTCATACTCGGCATCGACATTGCGATCGCGCTCTTCCTGCTCGACCGTTTAATTTACTTCTTTTCGCAATTCGTTCTTCCGATCCAAAACCCGAAGCACCGCCAGGAGATCTACACCCGCGTGCGGAACTTTTCATCCGGCAATCGCGGACCCGCCATCTTCATCAAGAACGGACGCGTGATCGAGCACGAGGGGGAACGCGGGAAGGTCGGACCGGGCGTTGTCCTGCTGGATACCGCCAGCGCGGCGGTCCTTCGCACCGACATCGAATTTAAAGATACGGTCGGACCCGGCATCAAGTTCACAAAAATGTACAATGTCAACGGCAAGGGCTTCAGCGAGTTCGTGGCAGACAGCGTGGACCTGCGCATCCAATGGCAGTTCATCGGTCCGCGGGCGGGCGAAAACCTGACCACCCAGACCAACTCCAAAAAACAAAAGTTGCTGCCGGCTGCCCTCCAGCAGACATCCGGGTTGACGCGCGACGGCGCCGAGGTTTCCCCCACCATCAGCGTCAAATTCCGCCTCAAACGCCCGGACAAACTAATGCCAACCGAAAGCGGCGTCACCTCCCATTACGGGTACGACGAACAAGCCGTCCGCAATGCAGTGACGCGTGAAGTCGTCCAGTTGGGTTCCTCCGAAGGCGGAAGATCCCGCATGGAATGGGACAAGTTCCCCGAACATCTGGTGGTGAACATCTGGCGCGAATACATCCGCAAGTTCAAACTTGAAGACCTGTTCGCCAACCATAACGGACTCAACGGTTTGCAGGTCATCGAGGAGATGATCAACAAACGGGTCAAAGAAGAGTATCTGGAAGGCTTGGACGACACCGGCGCAAAGACGATGGAGCGCATTTACAGCGCCGAATACAAACAACTGCAGGCGCGCGGACTGGAGATCCTCGACGTACGCATTCATGACATCCACCTCGACCCCGCCAATGAAGACCTGCTCAGCAGCCAATGGAACGCGGAATGGATGAAGATCGCCAAAAAAGACGAAGCCCTGCTGAATGAACAGGAAGCGCTGCTCAAGACCAACGCCCGCAACGAGGCGGTCAAACGCTTCACCCGCATCGTCACAAAAAAATTCGACAACCCGATCGCGTCCGAGCCGGATCCCTACGCCCTGCTGCAGGACCTGATCCAGCCGCTGCGGGAGTCCATCCTGAGCGAGAACACCGCCAACCGCGAAGTGGATACCGAACTCAGAAAACTGGACGAGATCTGGAAATGGCTGCTGGTCAACAAGTTCATCTTCGATAACCAAAAGGGACAGGACAACCCATGAGGGCAGCCAGACAGCGCGACACCATCGCAGCGCACGTCTTCGGATTAAGCGACGAGAGCGTAAACGTCCGGAACCGCTGGCGCTTCCTGATCGCTGCCGTGGTCTGGTTCACGCTGGGCGGATTCACCACCATCCTGCACATTTTCACGCTGACCGAGTCGATGCACCGGCTGGTGGTGGTCGTGTTGAGCTTCCTCAAGTACCTGCCCCTGCTGTGGGTCGTTTACGACGTGGCGAGACAACACGCCGCCCATTATCTCGACGACATCTTCGAATTGGAGAACGAAGCCCTTGCCGCGGATTTCATCGAGGAGGTCGCCTTCGGGTATGGACATGAGTACATCACCATCAACGAAGGCAGGATCTCCGCAGATGACGAACGCTCGCCCATCATCCTTGTCGGCGGACCGGGACAGATCCAGGTCAACCTCGGCAGCGCGGCATTGCTCGAAAAACTGGACGGCGAACCCGAGGTCATTTATGCGCGCGGCGAACCGTGGACACTCGGCAGGTTCGAGCGCATCCGCGAGATCGGCAAACATGACGAGGTCGGCAAACGCGAATATGCCGTCATCAACCTGCGCGACCAATTCGTAACCGGACTCTCCGTCAAAGCGCGCACCAGGGACGGCATCCCGATCGAGGCGCTGGACATCAAACTGATGTTCAGTATCAAGCGTCCGTACAGGAGGCGCGGCGCAAAACAGGAGAACGATCCCTATCCTTTCGACGAAAAGGCGTTGTACGACCTGGTCTACAAACAGATCACCGTCACCCCGCCGCCCAACATCCCCGGCGTGACCTTCCCCTGGGATACGACCGTGATCCCGCTGGTGGCGACCGAACTCGAAAAGCTGATCTGCTCGCACGACCTGAGCGACCTGCTCGCCAGCATCGGGCAGAAGGAATTGGAACTGATCAACGACAACGAGAAGACGGTCGAGCAGATGCGCGTGGAAATGACCGGCGCGCAGACCGCGGCGCACAAGGTCGGCGAATCCCGCACGCGGAACGTCGAGTCGCGCCCGAACCTGACCAAAAAGTTCATCGAGAATGCGGATTTCCAGAAAAAAGCGTCCGAGCTTGGCATCACCATCGAATGGATCGACATCGGGACCTGGCAGGTGGCATCCGAGATCGTCAATGACAAATTGAAGGCGGGCTGGAGCCTGCTGCGCGAAAACACCAAGCGGCAAAAGAACATCGAACGCATGGCAAAAAAATACCAGAACGATGAACTGCTCGGGCTGATCAACCATGTCGTCATCGCCAATTTCGAGAAGAATTCAACGCCGTTCAAATTCACCGAAAAGGAACTACAGAAAGCCAGGGAACTCAAAACGCTCTTCGACAGCAACCCCAACTTCAACATCGGGGCGTACCTTGACAAACTCGTCAACCCGGAAAGCGCCAACAAACGACCGCCGCTCGAAACCGCCCGCGACCTGCTGAGCGCGTTCCGCAGGGAA
>CAYPHR010000342.1:0-3007 GCA_964410375.1 uncultured Anaerolinea sp.
ACATCTAAAGATATTCCCCATGTCCGCCTCAACCCTCCCATCCTGCAACTGCGCACTCTTACCCCCAGCACGGGGAACAACCTTTATCAATAGGAGATAATCCATCAATGGATCAAAAGGATTGGATTGACTTGGTCACGGCGGTCTGTGACGATGCTGGCATCGCTCCCGGTCCCATCGAGCTCGTGACCACATGGGATCAAAAGTTCTCCGGTTCTGATGAATTTCGCAATAGTGCTGTCTTTCGCATTGGGGAGCAACGCTGCCTGAAACTCTATGGGTCAAAATTTGAACGTCCGTTTCATGTAGAGCGTTCCGTCCTGAAGACGCTTGGGGATCATGCCCATGCGATCCCAGCGCCGCGCTTCATCGCGGCAAGGGAGCGTTCCCAACTTCCGCCGTATCTCATCATGACCGAAATCGCAGGGGCGACCGTCCAGGACAGTTGGGAAGACCTCACGCGTACTGAACAGTTGGCAATTGCCCGTGAGATCGGAACGATCACAGCGAACGTCCACCGCCTGCCGCAGGAAGACCTTGCTGAAGTGGAACGTCAGTTCGGCGGCAGGAGTGAATACACCAAACAGATGCAAACCGAACGAATCGCGCAAATCGAGACGGCAGAGGGACTCTCGACCCGTCAGCGGGATGCGTTGCTCGATTATTTGCACGGAGAAGCGCGGGAATTTCTCGATGAACCGCCGGTATTTACCCACTCCGACTTCTCCCACGCTCACATTTACATCGCGCGGGAAACAAATAAGGTAAAGGTCACCGGTTTCATCGATTGGGCGGAAGCAATGCTTGGTCCTGCCGAGTGGGATATCGCCTTCCACTGGTTCTGGACAATCAACCGGGACCGCGAAGCCATGCGCGAATGCCTAAAAGCGTTCCATCCAGACGGACAGTTGCCGGAGCGCTTTGCGCGGCGTTGTTTGAGTACGCATCTTTACTCATTCTCGATGGAGGAACTTTTTCCCGAATTCACTGAAAAGGCAGGGAAATCTGAATCCATCGTGCGTGAAATGACCGAGTTCTTCTTTCCCCCGGACGTGTTTGGTCCGCCTGATTGAACTTCAGTAAGGATTTAAAGGAACTTCCCATGCCCCCAACCCCTCCCGTTCTTCAACTACGCATTGCGCTCACCACCAGCGACTACGAGCGGCTGGTCAAATTCTATTGCGACGGTCTCGGCATCGAACCGTCCGCGATCTGGAACAACGACGGCGGCAAAGCCATGATGCTGGAGGTGGGTTCCGCCACGCTCGAACTCTTCGACGAACGGCAGGCGGAAGTGATCGATCAACTCGAAGCGGGGAAACGTGTCAGCGGGCAGGTGCGCTTCGCGCTCGAAGTGCCAGACCTGAAGTCCGCGATGGAGCGACTGCTTGCCAACGGCGCGACGCTTGTCCATCCACCCGTGATGACTCCCTGGGGCGATCACAACGTCCGCTTGCAAGATCCCGACGGGATGCAGGTCACATTGTTTCAGGTGATGGGGAAAGAATAAAAAGAGACTGCCTGTTCGCAATCTCTTTTGCCACTCTCTACTTTCCACTTTCTACTCACTACCCTCTTTCCTCGACCTCAGCCAGCCATTCAAACTATATTTCACAACCCGCTCCTGTCCCGCGAACAGTTTCTTCAAATTCGGGCGCAGTGCCCAGATCAACAGCAGTTCCGCGCCCACGCCATACCAGACGTAATCCCAAGGCAGAATTCCCTGCGCGGCAAGCACCGCGAACAGGATGATCGCGAACAACGCCACCGCCATCGTCGTCACAGACGCGATGCCGATGGTGAAAAAGGTCAACATGCCAAGCGGCAAAATGATCAGGATGGAACTGGGATACAACCCCATCGCGCCGCCCACCGAAGGCGCTCCACCCGCGCCGCCGCGCAAACGGATGAACTTCCCGTTCTCATCTCGCTCCGGCAGGAACATCGAATAATTATGTCCGAGAATTGCCGCCAGCGGGGTGACCACATGCACCCATTCCGCAGGCGTGATCCATTTCGCCACCCACACCGCCCCCGCGCCCTTCAAGATATCCATCATGGCAGTTGCGAACCCCGCCCAAAACCCGGCGGCGCGCATGGCGTTCGTGCCGCCCGTCCTGCCGCTTTCCACCTCGCGAAGATCTTTTCCGGTCTTTAGTTTTACGATCAACAAGCCGAACGGGATCGAACCAAACACATACGCCAAAAAGATGACCACAAGGTCAATGACTATTTCCATCAAAACTCCTCCGATTTGAGTGTACTCATAAAACACGCAAAGTCAATTATGGTTGCTTCACGATGTTATTTGCAAGGTCACTTCGCGATACTCATCGTTTTCGATCCAAAATCCGCGCGCGCGCCATTCATCATCCATGCGGGCGAGGATGACGTAGGTCACAGCATAGGCGGCTTCCGCGATGTCGGTGGGCGAGACGGTTTCAGGTCCGGTTGGATGCGAATGGAAGATACCGAGCAGGTCCATGCCGTGATCGTCGATCCATTCCAGCGCGTGCAACTGCTCGAGCGGATCCATCACGTATCGCACCGGACTTTGTGCCTGATTGCGCACGAAGAAGATTTTCTCCACCCGCGAGTCCCGTCCCGCCAGCAGACCGCACGCCTCCAGCGGCGCGTACGCGTCGACGTACGCGGTCATTTCCTGCAATTGTTCTTTTGAAAGTGTGAGGGATTGCATTGCTACAAAAAAACGGCAACAACCCATGCCAGACTGACGATGATAGCCGGTCCGACCGCGGCGCGGCGCAATGGAATGTTCTCTGCAATGCTCGTCGAAAGCACCGTCAGCGCATATAGCGGACCGGTGAGTGCCAGTCCGAATTGAACCGGCGTCAGCGCCCAGTAATGCAAGCCCGCGCCGATCTGCGCACATACTAGACCGATGCCAATCGCCCACGGGAAATCCCAGCGGTCGGTACCATCGAGATGCAGGATACGCAGGCTGATCAAGCCTGCTACAAGGAAGATGGCGGGAACGAGCAGGAAC
>CAYPHR010000343.1:0-3003 GCA_964410375.1 uncultured Anaerolinea sp.
GTGATATTTTCTTATGGCAATATACTCGATAAACTTCCGCTTAGATAAAAACCGCCCACCAATGAACAGCAGCGTCAACCCCAAAGGGGTGAGCGCGAAAGGTCAGAAAGAGTAAGCGGCAGGGTACGGGTCAAGAAAGAGGCGGGGAACTCATCCAACAGATTTCTTTACAATGGAGTCGAAACTCCTTATACTCGCGCGTGTTCTTGCTTTCATCCTATGTTCGACCCGCGGAGGAGTCATGGAAAAACAGGCGACGGATGTGATCGTCAACGATAAAAAAGAGATCTTTGGCTGGGCAATGTACGACTGGGCGAATTCCGCCTTTAGCACCACAGTGGGGACCGTATTTTTGGGACCGTATGTCGCATCACTGGCGCGCGCGGCGGCGGAAGCGGCAGGGACACCGACCGTTTCATTCTTTGGAATTCCGGTTGCGCCGGATTCATTTTTGCCTTACTGCATTTCGTTCTCGGTCGGCATGCAAGTGCTTTTCCTGCCCATCCTCGGCGCGATCGCAGACTATTCACACCTGCGCAAGCGCATGATGCAGTTGTTCGCGACCATTGGCGCACTGGCGACCATCCTGCTCTTTTTGGTGACCGGCAATCTGTGGTGGCTGGGCGGCGTGTTGTACATTGTGGCAAACCTTGCCTTTGGCGCGGCGATCGTGTTCTACAATGCCTACCTGCCGGACATTGCCAGCGAGGAGGAGCGCGACCGGGTCTCGTCCTATGGCTGGGCAATGGGCTATCTGGGCGGCGGGATCTTGCTGGCGCTCAATCTGGCGTTCTTTATCTTCAGCGAAGATCTGGGCGTGCCCACGTCGCTTGCGGTGCGCATCAACCTCGCCTCGGCGGGTATCTGGTGGCTGGGCTTTTCCTTCCTGACGTGGTCCCGCCTGCGTTCGCGCCGCGCGGCGCGCGCGCTCCCGGCGGGCGATAATTATGCCAGCATCGGCTTCAAACAACTCCGCAAGACCTTCAGCGAGGTGAAGCACTTCCCTGAAACCTTGAAATTCCTGCTGGCATACTTCCTTTACAACGACGGTATCCAGACCGTGATCGCCGTTGCCGCGACCTTCGCTGCCGCGCCTCTGATTCAGGGCGGGCTGGAACTTGACCAGCAAACCTTGACCGCCGTCATCCTGATGATCCAGTTCGTGGCGTTCTTCGGAGCCTTGTTCTGGGGCAAGCTGGCAGGCTGGATCGGCGCAAAGGAATCGGTCATTGTCAGCCTTGTGATCTGGTCGGGCGTGGTGATCTACGCCTACAGCGGCTTGAAGGGTGACGCCGTGGTGACCGAGTTCTTCATCCTCGGCGGTTTCATCGCGCTGGTGATGGGCGGTTCGCAAGCCATCAGCCGCAGTCTCTTCGCGCAGATGATCCCCAACGGCAAGGAAGCCGAGTTCTTCTCGTTCTATGAGGTCAGCGAGCGCGGCACGTCATGGATCGGTCCGCTGGTGTTCGGGCTGGCGAACCAGATCTTCAACGACTTGCGCATTGCCATCCTTTCTTTGATCTTCTTCTTCATCATGGGCTTGATCTTCCTGCCGTTCGTCAATGTGAAGAAAGCCATCGCGGACGCGAAAGCATATAAATCTGAGTAACACCTAAAGAAATGAAAACAGCGCGGACTTTCCCGGTCCGCGCTGTTTTTTTTCTTCAAGTCGTCATTGCAGGTTTTCGTCGAACAAAGCCCTGAAGGTCTCTGCTGAAACGAAGCCGATCAACTTTTTGATCAGATTTCCATCTGCATCCAGCAGATAGAATTCGGGTTGATAACTGAATCCCAGCTGGCGTTGGAATGCCTGCGTGCCGGGATCGTCAGCATCGAGATAGGTGAATTTGACCCTGCCCCAGTACTCTACTTCGAGTCCATGAACCATGGACGCCATTGAACGGCAGGTGCCTCAGGTAAAGCGGAAGAATTCGACCAGTTGTAGTCCGCCTGATGCCAGATTGACCGTGGATGGGTCGGTGGCGTGCAGGTCAGGTCCGCGGGAGGTAGGGACGGCTTGCGCATCCACGATCTGGGTCGGCGGGAGGGCGGTCGCTTCGGGCGCGGACGCATCCGTCGGTGCGGCGGTATCCGGGATGGATTCCACTGCCGGCGGGGCGGGAGGGGCGGTCTCAGCCGGGGCGCAGGAAACTGCCAGTAAAACCGCGACCAGGCTCATCGTCAGAAAAAAGAGGCGGGGTTTCATCATAATCTCTCCTTTGGTTGGTTTAATGATACCTTGCGTCTGTCACTTCTTACACCAAATTCAGCACATTCTTAAGCGGTTCTCACTTCTTTGACGCGCGTTCCATCCTACGCTATACTTGATTTAAAGATCAACATACAACATCAAAAGGAGAATTCCTATGGCAGATTTCAAACTTACATACGCGACCATGTTCAATCCGCCCGATGAACTGCACACCGGTTTTGACAAAGCGGTGGCGGCATTGAAGCAGAACATGGGCAGGGAATATGGCATGTATATCAACGGCAAGGAAGTGTTCGCCGATGAAAAATTGGAAGACCGCTCACCCGTCAATACGGACTGGGTGCTGGCGAAAATGCAGAAAGGCAACGCATCCCATGCCGAGCAGGCGATGGCGGCGGCGCGTAAGGCGTTCCCGATGTGGAGCCACACCCCGTGGCAGAAGCGCGTGGAACTGCTGCGCAAAGCCGCGTCGTTGATCGAGCAGCGCATTTTTGATCTGGGCGCGGCAATGGCGCTGGAGGTCGGCAAGAACCGCATGGAGTCGCTGGGCGACGTGCAGGAAACCGCCGACCTTATTTATTACTCGTGCTACCAGATGGAAAAGAACGACGGCTATATCGTCGAGATGGGCAAAGACCCGTTGGTCGGCTATGAAGCGCGGAATGTTTCGGTGCTTCGTCCATACGGCGTGTGGCTGATCGTTTCGCCGTTCAACTTCCCGCACGCGCTGACGGGCGGTCCGATGGGTGCGGCACTGGCAACGGGCAACACGATAGTCGTGAAGCCCGCCA
>CAYPHR010000344.1:0-2994 GCA_964410375.1 uncultured Anaerolinea sp.
TCCTCCCGCGCTGACATTTGGTACCAGAGCCAGAGCCTGACCGGCATCCGATTCCGGTGTCGCTGCCGCGGAAATCGTTGTCACAACCGGCGGGAGGGTGCTCTTATAGTACAGTGTTGAACCCAGCAAACTGGCAACGAGGATGAAGGTCAGCGACCAACTGACGACCGTAAAACGATCCGGTTTGCGTTTTGCGCGCGGAGAAGTTGGCGGTTCATTCACCGCCGAGATTTCTTTTGGTTCGCTCTCAGTTTTTCCGCTTTTTTTGGAAAAGCGAGCCCGAATTGTTTCCAGAAAACGTTTCATTCTTTCTTTATCTATTCACAAAAGCCGACTATCAGGCTTCCTTTGTCAAATTATCCAAAAACTCCAGGTTATTCTTTGATCTTTCCATACGTGTCAGAATGGCTTCAGTTGCCACAGACGGATCCATACCGGCGCCCTGGGGCTGCGGCGATGTCATTTGGATGAACATGCGGCGCATCAGCCAGACGCGCTGGAGCAGATCCGGTCCGAGCAGCAGGTCTTCGCGGCGGGTGGATGAGCGTTCAATGTCCACAGCGGGGAAGGTGCGGCGTTCCTGCAATTTGCGGGAGAGGTGCAATTCCATGTTGCCGGTGCCTTTGAACTCTTCGTACACCACGTCATCGAGGCGGGAACCGGTATCCACGAGACAGGTGGCGATGATGGTCAGCGAGCCGCCATCTTCAACATTACGCGCCGCGCCGAAGAAACGCTTCGGCGGGTACAACGCGGACGGGTCCATGCCTCCGGAGAGGGTGCGCCCCGATGGGTTGACGACCAGGTTATAGGCGCGGGCGAGGCGGGTGATCGAGTCCATTAAGATTACCACGTGACGACCGATCTCCACCAGCCGCTTAGCGCGTTCTAATGCCAGTTCCGCGGTGCGGACATGGGCTGTGACGGGCTCATCAAAGGTGGAGGCGACCACTTCAGCATCCACGGAGCGATCCATATCGGTCACTTCCTCCGGGCGTTCGCCGATGAGGGCGATGATCAGATGCACGTCGGGATATTTGGTTGAAATGGAATTGGCGATCTGCTTGAGAATGGTGGTTTTCCCCGTTTTTGGCGGCGAGACGATCAAGCCGCGCTGTCCGCGTCCGATGGGTGCGATCAAATTGATTAAACGAGGGGCGAGCGTTTTCGGGTCGGTTTCCAAATCAAAGCGAACCTCCGGGAATATGGGGGTCAGGTTTTCGAAATTCGTCCTGCGGGAGGCTTCATCAGGCTCCAAGCCGTTGATGGATTCCACCTTGAGCAAGCCGAAGTGACGTTCGCTCTCGCGCGGCGGGCGCACTTGCCCGATGACGAGGTCGCCTGCGCGCAGGTCGTAGCGCCGTAATTGCGCCTGTGAAACGTACACATCCTGATCGCTGATGCGGTAGTTCGTGGCTCGCAGGAAGCCGATCCCTTCGCTCATGATCTCCAAAATGCCGCCGCGCAGTTCGATGCCCTCCTTCTGTGCCTCCGCCTCGCGGATCATCATGGCAAGGGTCTCTTTCTTAAGGCGGTTGGCGTTGGGAATATTGAAATTCTTCGCCATTGCACGCAATTTGGAAAGAGGTTCGTTCTCTAGTTCAAGTATTTTCATGTCGGGTTCTCTTATGGGAAAATGGAATGTGAAAAAGACCAGTCCCCTCTAGATGGGCTGGCAGGTTTCCTTAGGGATTTGTTGATGAGATTGGGATTTCAGTCAAGGTTATCTTTATATTTTCCACGCAAGGTGGACGCCCTGTGCGCTGTCAATATGGAAATCAGTTATCAAACATCAGGGGAATTGCCAGAATTATAGCACTTACATGAAAGGGTTGCAAGCAGCAAAATGCTAGATTTCATCATCCAGTATACGATTTTGCAAGTCCAGCAGGCGGCGGTATAAACCGTCCTTTTTGACCAACTCCGCGTGCGTGCCGCTTTCCACGATCTGTCCGTGGTTCATCACAAGGATTTCGTCCACGTTCTCAAGCCCGATCAACCGATGCGTTATAAGCAGGCAAGTCTTACGCTTCATCACGTCGAACAATGTTTCCAGAACTTGTTTCTCGGTCAGCGGGTCGAGGTTGGCAGTCGGTTCATCCAATATCAAAATCGGTGCATCTTTTATCAACGCGCGCGCAATCGCCAGACGTTGACGTTCACCGCCCGAGAGGCGCAGCCCTTGCTCACCGATCATCGTGTCGTAGCCTTTCGGCAGGCTCATAATGAAGTCATGAATCTGCGCGGACTTACACGCCGCTTCCACTTCTTCTCTTGTGACCTTTCTACGGGCGAAGCGCAGATTTTCATAGATGGATGTATTGAAGAAGTAGGTATTCTGCGATACATATCCGCATCGTTCTCGGACCTGATCCTGATTCAGCGTTTTGAGCGATTCGCCGCCGAGAGTGATTTCTCCTACTTTGTAGTCCCAGAAGCGCAATAATAAATTGGCAATCGTGCTCTTGCCCGCGCCGCTCGGACCGACGATGGCGAGGGAGGTCGCAGGTCGAAGGTCGAAGGTCAGGTTGTGTAGGGCGGGTATGGTTTGGGTGGGGTAGGTGAAGGTGAGATTCGAGAATTCGATCTTCGATATTCGTTCATCGAGTTTCGAATATCGAGTATCGTCTTTGATTTCTGGCTCCGTATCCACCACCTCAAACAAACGTCTTGCTGCTTCACGGGCGGAGTTCCACATTTGAGCGGCGAGGGGCAGGGGTAGGACGGCTTCAAACGAAGCGAGGGTGAGCAAGGTCAGCGAAGCCAGCATGGGACCGGCGATCTCGCCATTGACGATCTGCGGAATGGTCAGGAAGAGGATTGTCCACATGCCAAGGTTGGTGAGCAGAGTTCCCAACGCGGAATGGATTCCCGTCACACGTGCCATGCGGCGCTGGGCATTGCCGTATTTGCCCGCATTGGCTGCAATTTGTGAGAGACGTTCATCGGCGCGACCATAGGCGATGAGGTCTGCCATGCCTTGAATGCCGTCCA
>CAYPHR010000345.1:0-2949 GCA_964410375.1 uncultured Anaerolinea sp.
CGACTCTCCGCGAAGTCATTGCCGCAGCCCTTGCATTGCGCGAGCAACGGGCAGCCTGCCCTGTGTACATGCCCATCGAGCAGGTAAAGAACAGGGTACTGCCAGCCTTCTGGGCGGGGATGTTCACTTGAACCGTGCCCGTATCAGGAAGCAATTGATAGAAATTCAATTTTGGGATGACGAAGTCACGCGCACAGGAATAGGTCTTGTCCGTGACGAGGTTGAGGGTCAGGTCTGTATTTGCGGGGGCTTTCAGCGCGGCTGGGAAGTATCCGCTGTTTTGGACGTTGAGGGTGATCACGCCGTCCGCGGAGACGGAATCACTTCCGGCGGTGGAAACGCTTGAGGCTGGGAACAGGTTGCGGGTCATGTTTTGAAGCGAGAGCGGGGAACCCATCAGATTGAGTCCGTTCTCAATCGTCACAAGTCCCAAAATCAAAACAACGACGGCGACAAACCGCATGAAGAATTTTTCGAGGCGGGCGCCGAGTTCGGTCGTCAGATAGGCGACGATGAAAAAGACGGGGCTTGTGCCAAGCGTGAATGCGAACATGAGCGCGGCGCCCATGGCAATGCTGCCCGTGCCAAGCGCGGTCGCCATCATGGCTTGCGTCACGCCGCAGGGAATGAAAACAGTGAGGAAACCGAGGAAAAGCGGAGTGGCGGTATCGGTACCTTTTGCCGTCCTGCGGATATAGCGCGTGATGAATTTGGGCGGTTCGATGGAAAAATAACGGAAGATCGGATGGACGTTGAACATGCGCAAGGCATTGCCGACCATGAAGATGCCAATGGCGACCAGAAGCAATGCGCGCGAAATGGGGCTGAGGGTGAGATATGAACCGAGCCAGCCGAGAAGCGCGCCGAGCAGGGTGTAGGCGACCAGTTTTGAAGCAAGGAAAAGAAAGATCGGAAGCGCGCTGTTGGTCCTTTGGGTTGGCATCGCTTTTTGCCTGGTCTTTTTACCTTGCGGGATGTTCGCAACATAATCCTGCTCGATCTGGTGCGCCAGCGAACTGGCAAGCAGACCGCCCTGCACAGCGAGACAACTCAACCCGCCGGTGGTGATGCCCGTGACAAAGGCGACCAGCAACTGACTCATGATGCCCGAGTCGCGCACAATGTTCACCGTTTGCGAATCGGACTGGAAGACGATCATCCCAAATGCAATGGCAACCAGCAGGATGCCAAGCGTTACAACGACAACAGGGTCAACGGGTTTGTTCTGTTTCCGGCTCATTCAACCTCAATAATCTCGCATAATACATAATTATGATTAACAAGTAGTGAGAAAGCGGACAGGGTGCGATGCATCCGCACCCTGTTATCAATTGACTACCGTTGACCGCCATCCCAAACAACAAATGGCATGTTGATGACCACGCCGGGCTGTTCGATGGTCAGTTCACCAGCGGATTCAGCGGCGAGTACGTCATTCACGTGGATGAGTTCGCGGGCTTTGGATTCATCCGTCCACGTCACCACATTGAGGCGGCGGAGCGGAGTGTAGCCTGCTGTCCCGGGCGGATTGTCGAACACATCCGCTTGAAAACCAAATGGTCCCATACCTGCGATGCCGTTGGTAAAAACGTAGACATTTGCAAGCGCTTCGTCAGGGACATTCGCAAGTGACGGAACAAGCAGAACGGGGGATGTCATCATGTCCGTGAGTTTTTCCGCCACGCCCGCATCCGAGGCTTCAGTGTGGACGAAGTAGATTTCCTTGCCGTCTGCCCATGCTTTACCGGCGGGCAATTCAGCCATCGGCATTTCAGCGGCTTGCGGAGCGCAGGCAGCCAGCAATAGTGCAAGCGCTATAAGGAGAGGGATGGATATTTTTTTCATATGAGGGGTTCCAGTTCTGGTGATTATGAGATTTTGGGTTCGTCATCCTCTAGCGGATGTTCGATCTCGCCTGCCATAAATGCATCCGGCGCGCTCAGAAATGCTTTCCAACAGGCGTTCGTACAAAAGTAGATCATCTCGCCGTTATGCTGCGCGCTCGGATAGTCGGTCGGGGTCTTCAAAATTCCGCCACAGGCGGTCTTTATGATTTGAGTTTCAGGAGTTTGGTTCGTCATTGTCTAACTGTGAACGGCAGACTGTGGACAGTCTGCCGTTCAACATCTTATATCTTCAATTTGCGCAGACGCAGGCTGTTCGTCACCACAAAGACACTGCTGAATGCCATCGCGCCAGCCGCGAGCATCGGGTTCAAATATCCCAGAGCGGCGGCGGGGATCAACAGCACGTTATAGAAGAACGCCCAGAACAGGTTCTGCTTGATCGTCCGCAATGTCCTGCGTGAGAGATTAATTGCGCGTGACACGCCGCGCAGGTCACCGCTCATCAGCGTCACAGGCGCCGCAGCCATCGCCACATCGGTTCCAGTGCCAATTGCGAGACCAACATCCGCCTGTGCGAGCGCGGGCGCGTCATTCACACCATCACCGACCATCGCCACAACAGACGACGCAGCGGACGATTGAAGCTTTTTCACTTCGGAAGATTTTCCTTCAGGCAGAACTTCCGCCAGCACGGTATCCACACCGACCTGTTTCGCGATCGCCTCGGCGGTCTTTTGGTTGTCGCCCGTGATCATCGCAACCTGCAAACCCATCTTGTGCAGATCGGCAATCGCATCCTGCGAACTATCTTTGATGGTGTCCGCCACCGCGATAACTCCCGCGGCTTCGTTATCGATCGCAACCAGCATGGCGGTCTTCGCTTCGGATTGCAGACGCGAGACTTCGGACTCGAGACTCCCCAACTGGATGCCGCGCGCCTCGAACATTCTCTTGTTCCCGACCATGACGCTTCTGCCCTCGACCTCAGCCTGCACGCCATGCCCAGCCTCTGCCTTGAACCCGGCAGGCTCCACCAATGTCAACCCCCGAGTCGTCGCCTCCGCCCAGATCGCCTCCCCAAGCGGATGTTCACTTCCTTTTT
>CAYPHR010000346.1:0-2944 GCA_964410375.1 uncultured Anaerolinea sp.
AACGGTAAATGACTTGTTGATGCAAGGATGAGGTCGTGCTCTTCGGCGGTCATTTCGACAAAGTTTGCACCAATAGCGGAAATGATCTGCCTCGCGGCGGATTTCGCTCTTTCGCTGGTGCGTTCCAATGGCGTGAAGATGAACGGGGCGTTTTTGTACAAATCTTCATCCGCGTTTTGCAAACCGAGCGTTTCCCTGCCGCAGATGGGATGTCCACCGATGGGGTCGAAGGCTTCAGGCAATGCGGACATGGCTTGGACGATGTCGCGCTTCGTGGAGCCAATGTCCATGACGATGCAGGGATGGGGAATGATGGCTGGCAAATGTTCGAGAAAGTTCAAGATGGATGGAACAGGCGTGGCGAGAATCAAGATATCAACTTGGGCGTGGAAACTGGCGGAGTCGCTTTCAGCGTGGTCGATGATTCCCTTGGAAAGAGCAAGTTCGAGCGTAGGTTGATGCGAGTCGAAGCCGATCAGGCGCGCGCACTTCCCTTTGAGACCCATTGCAAGCGAGCCGCCCATGAGTCCCAATCCAAGTATTCCAATGGTCGAATCTTTTAACGAAAAGCCATCCTCCATGATTACCATCCAGCAGTGGCGGGCTTCTTGATCGGCGCGATGCGGCGACCCATGATCTCGGCGATCGCTTTGACCTGCCTGACCATCTCAGCAAATTTTTCGGGTCGGAGCGATTGCTTGCCATCGGAGACCGCCTGCGCGGGATCGGGATGGACTTCGACGATCAGACCATCAGCGCCAGCAGCAATCGCGGCGCGTGCAATCGCGGCAACGTAATCATGATGCCCCGTGGAGTGAGACGGATCGAGAATGACAGGCAGGTGTGTGAGTTTCTTCAAGACGGGGATCGCGTTGATGTCGGTGGTGTTGCGTGTGGCGGTCTCGAACGTGCGGATGCCGCGCTCGCACAAAATGACCTGCTTGTTGCCGCCCGCGAGCAGATACTCGGCGGACATCAGCAGTTCTTCGATGGTGGCGCTCAAGCCGCGTTTGAGCAAAATCGTTTTGCGCGTTTCACCGAGCGCGCGCAGAAGGTTGAAGTTCTGCATGTTGCGCGCGCCGACTTGAAACACATCCACGTATTTGAGCATCACTTCGAGCTGCGTCTGCGACATGATCTCGACCACGATGGGCATGCCCGTCTGCTCGCGCGCTTCGGCAAGGAATTCGAGACCTTGCTCGCCAAGTCCCTGAAAGGAATACGGCGATGTGCGCGGCTTGAAGACTCCGCCGCGAAGCGCATTCGCGCCCGCCTCTCTCACCGCGTGGGCTGTTTCAAGGATCTGGCTTTTGGACTCCACCGAGCATGGTCCCGCGATGATGGCGATGTCATTGCCGCCGACCGTGAAGCCGTCGATGGGGAAGACGGAATTTTCAGGATGCACCTGGCGCGAGCCGAGTTTGAACGGCTGGGATATCCGCTTCACGCTTTCGACTCCTTCCAACACTTCGAACGGGTCCAGCGACGGGATATTGAACTCCCCCACCGCGGCGACGATGGCGGTCTCAACCCCGTAGGTGATGTGCGGAGTCAGTCCGTGCGCTGTGACAGCCGCAACCACCGCTTCGAGCTGCTGCGGGGTGTAGTTGGGTTTCATGATGATGATCATTCTATTCTCCTATTTCGGTGGTCGAGACCACCATGTTTTATTTTACTGCGCCGAGACCAAGTCAGGGCGCAGCCTGACCGCATCCCGCAAATAGACATGGGAGACATCGCTCTGCGGCACGTCCGTGTTCCAATGCACCAGCACGCGGACGACGCGCGGCAGGCTGTTCGGCACGGGGATCTCGCGCGCGCACAGCATCGGGACGAGTCCCCAGCCCATTTGTCTCGCCGCCTGCGCGGGGAAGGTGGAGGCGAGATCGTCAGTGACGGTGAAGACCGCGCTGGCAATGTCTTCGGGGCGCATGTCGTCGTTCTCGGCAAGGATCGCTTCCAGCAGTTCGCGCGTGGCTTGCAGGATCAGGTCTGGCTCGTCTGCGGGGACGGTGGTCGCGCCGCGTATTCCACGGATGGGCATATAGTTCTCCTTGATTCGCCCTCACCCCCAGCCCCTCTCCCATTGGGAGAGGGGTGCCGAAGGCGGGGTGAGGGATAAATAAAAAGAGCGAGACCGTTTGGTCTCGCTCTTTTGCATACAGATTTATTTTCTCTGTTTACTTAAGCGCCACCAACGGCAACCGAGTTTCGGAAACCGTAAAAATAAAAGTAAGCAAACCAGCGGGCGGACTTAAGCATATTGGGCGCTATTCTATGCCTGTCGTGTGGATGAGTCAAGAGGGAAATTGAAATCTCACATTTATCTTTTTAAGGTTGGATGTATAATCTTTGACATGTCCATCCTGACAGGCAAACACATCCTTCTCGGCGTCACAGGGTCCATTGCCGCGTACAAAGCCGCGGACCTCGCCTCCAAACTCACGCAGGCGGGCGCGCAGGTGGATGTCATCCTGACAGGCGCGGGGGAAAAATTCATCACGCCGCTCACCTTCCAATCCGTCACAGGCCGCCGCGCCTTCACCGACCCAGACCTGTGGGGCGACGAAGCGCACGTCATGCACGTCAGCCTCGGCAAAACCGCAGACCTGCTCGTCATCGCGCCCTGCACCGCCAGCACGATGGCGAAACTCGCGCACGGCATCGCGGATAACCTGCTCACGGTCACAGCCTTGGCGGCGACATGTCCGATATTGATCGCGCCCGCGATGGACGGTGGGATGTTCGACCACCCCGCCACGCAGGAGAATCTCAAGACGCTTCAATCCCGCGGATGTCTGGTCGCTGGACCCGCAGCAGGGCACCTCGCTTCGGGGCTCTCCGGCGTGGGACGCATGATCGAACCGCTGGAAATTCTCGGACACATCCGCGCGGTGCTGGGCAGGGATGGAAAACTCGCGGGCAAAAAAGTCGTCGTCACTGC
>CAYPHR010000347.1:0-2941 GCA_964410375.1 uncultured Anaerolinea sp.
CCCCAATTTGGGACGCTCGCGCGAATTTGATTTCGATCCCTCCATTCCTCAGCCGCTGGCTTTGCTGGCGGTTGCGCTGCGCCATGAGAACCGCTATTACGGTGTTGTGTGGGCTGGCTATGAACAGCCCCGCAAATTTGCGGATGCCGATGTGCGTTTTGTAACGACGCTGGCTGGTCAGGCGGCTCTGGCGGTGGCAAATGCACATCTCTTCTTGAACGTGGAAGCCTCCCGGAAACAACTGGAAGCGATCATCAATTCCACGCCGGACCCTGTGATCGTAACGGATCATCGCAACCGGCTGCTGCTTGCCAACCGTGCAGCAGCATCTGCGCTCGGACCGGCAGTGGATGATACTCAAAGCGGCATGGAAACCGAAAAGGTGATCAAGCTGAAGCCCCTGCTGTCGCTGCTGCAAACTGCCACCACGGAACAGCGTACCACCGAGATCACGCTGGCAAACAAACGCACATATCTTGCAACTGCTTCGCCCGTTACCATGGAAGGGATGCAGATCGGGCGCGTGTGCATCATGCGTGATGTGACGCACTTCAAAGAACTGGATACGATGAAATCGGAATTCGTGGCGACTGTCAGCCATGATCTGCGTTCCCCGTTGACGCTGATGCGCGGATATGCGACCATGCTCGATACGGTCGGCGAATTGAACGAGCAGCAACAGGGGTATGTGAAGAAGATCATTTCGGGCGTGGAGAATATGTCCCGTCTGGTCAACAATCTGCTTGACTTGGGGCGCATCGAGATCGGCGTCGGCTTGCAGGTGGAGAACGTGACCGTGTTGGATATCATTGAACGGGTTACCGGCGCGGTGCAGTTGCAGGCGTCACAGAAGAACATCACATTGAGCGTCGAGCTTCCCAAGGATATGCCTCACGCTGTGGAAGCCGACCAGGCGCTCCTGCATCAGGCGGTGTACAACCTCGTGGAAAACGCGATCAAGTACACGCCGGAGAATGGACGCGTTGTGATCCGTACTTTGTCCCAGCCGGATTATCTGATCTTTGCCATCGAAGATTCCGGTTTTGGAATTTCGCCCGAGGACTTGCCGCGCCTGTTCGAGCGATTCTATCGCGGCAAACAGCGTGAAACCCGCGCCCAGCCCGGCTCGGGTCTGGGACTTGCCATTGTGGAATCCATTGCCGAAAGCCATCGCGGACGTGTTTGGGTGGATAGCGAGGTCGGCAAGGGCAGTACGTTCTATCTGCAGATCCCCTTGAGCCAGCCCAAGTCTTCTTAAAAATCGAATTTGTACTATAATCCGTCCCTGTGTCTTCTGTGGACGGCTCTTTGCCGCCAAGTCGGTACCATGATCAATCAAAACGACAATCTGCAACAAACCCCAATCATTGAACGGACAACCGCTCATAAACCTCCACGCACATGGCGATCCTGGCTGATAGGTCGCCCGCTCTCCACTGCGGATGCGCCTCACGAGACCATTGGCAAGATGGTCGGTTTGGCGGTCTTTGCCTCGGATGCGCTTTCATCGAATGCGTATGCCACGCAGGAAATGATGGTGGTGCTTGCCGCCGCCGGGACGATCGCCTTCGGATATGTATTCCCGATCTCGCTGGCAATCGTCATTCTGCTCGCCATTGTTTCCATTTCCTACATCCAGGTCATTCACGCCTATCCTGATGGCGGCGGCGCGTATGTGGTTGCCCGGGATAATCTGGGTGAAATGGCTGGACTTGTCGCAGCATCCTCCCTGTTGACAGATTACATCCTGACCGTCTCAGTGTCCATTTCTTCCGGTGTGGCACAGATTGTTTCCGCGTATCCAGCCTTGTATGAATACCGGGTGCTTCTGGCAGTGGCATCTGTTTTTCTTATCATGCTCATCAACCTGCGCGGCGTGCGGGAGTCGGGCGCTGCCATCGCCGTGCCGAGTCTGTCATTCGTTGTCATCATGTTTGTGACGCTCGGCGCGGGCTTGTTCAAATACTTTACCGGATCGCTGGGTTTGGTGGTGGACCCGCCTGAAATCCATGCGCATGGGATCACGTCCGTTCTCGGACCCTTGCTGATCCTGCATGCCTTTTCCAGCGGCACCGCCGCGCTGACAGGTATCGAAGCCATCTCCAATGGCGTGACCGCTTTCAAGGAACCCCGCAGCAAAAATGCCGCCACCACCCTGTCATGGATGGGCTTCATATTGGCAAGCCTGTTTCTCGGTATTTCCTTCCTTGCCAGCCGTGTCGGGGCTGTTCCTTCCGAAGTTGAAACGGTCATTTCCCAGCTGGGACGAACCGTGTTCGGCGGTCAGGGAATTATGTATTTTGCCGTCATCCTCGGCACGACCATCATCTTGATCCTCGCCGCAAACACCGCCTTTGCAGGGTTCCCGCGTCTCGGCGCGCTGATGGCTGGTGATGGTTTCCTGCCGCGCCAGTTGACCTATCGCGGCAGCCGCCTCGTTTACTCACGCGGAATCGTCGCACTGGCATTGTTATCTTCTCTTTTGATCATCATTTTCCAAGCCAGCGTCACACGCCTCATCCCCTTGTATGCCATCGGTGTATTCCTGTCCTTTACACTGGCGCAATTCGGCATGGCGTTGCGTTGGCGGCGCAGCGGGCAAATCCACCCTGAACACGAGGGACATCAAAGTTCCCAGCGGATCGCACGCCTCCGTTTTGACCGCTTGTGGCGGATCAAGATGGTCTTCAATGGATTTGGCGCGCTTTGTACTGCCCTGGTCATGGTGGTATTCGCCGTCACAAAATTCCGGGACGGTGCGTATGTGGTATTGATCCTCATCCCGATCCTGATCTGGGCGCTGTGGTCGATCCACGGACATTATAAGAAACTTGCAAAAGAACTATCCCTCGATAACTTCGGCACCATCCCGCCTCATACCACCCGCCACCGTGTCATTATGCCGCTCAGCGGCGTGCATCAGGGAACGCTTTCCGCATTG
>CAYPHR010000348.1:0-103 GCA_964410375.1 uncultured Anaerolinea sp.
CGGGGATGTCCTGTGCGCTGGAGAGGACTTGAACCTCCACGTCTCGCGACACATGGCCCTCAACCATGCCTGTCTGCCAATTCCAGCACCAGCGCATAAGCAG
>CAYPHR010000348.1:113-2936 GCA_964410375.1 uncultured Anaerolinea sp.
GAGATACACAAATGGCTCGAATCGTTGTAGATGCAATGGGAAGCGACGACCACCCCGTCCCTGATGTTACAGGCGCGGTGCAGGCGGCGAGGGAATACGGCGTGGAGATCATTCTGGTCGGAGATGAAGAGAAGATACAGCCTGTTCTTGAAAAGCAAAATACACAGGGATTGAACATCCGCGTGGTGCATGCGCCGGAAATGCTGGGCATGGACGATAAGGGTGAGAAACTGGTGCTGAAAGCCCGCGCCAAGGATTCGAAAAATTCAATGGCGGTCGGCATGGATCTGGTGAAACGCGGCGAAGCGGACGCTTTCGTGACGGCTGGCAATACCGGCGCGGGCATGGTCACCGCCCTGTTCCGCCTCGGACGCATCCGCGGGGTGGACCGCCCCGCCCTGGCACCTATCTTCCCGACCGCGACGGGAACCTGCGTGGTGTTGGATATTGGCGCGAACCCCGATTGCAAGCCGGAGAACCTATATCAATTCGGGATCCTGGGGAGCATCTACGCCGAGAAAGTGCGCGGCGTAAAAAGCCCGAAAGTCGGGTTGATCTCGAACGGCGAAGAAGAAGGTAAGGGCAATGAACTGGTCAAAGCCGCCACACCGCTCTTCAAGGCAAGCAACCTGAACTATTTCGGCAACGTGGAAGGCAAGGAGGTCATCGGCGGCAAAGTGGATGTGGCAGTGACGGACGGCTTCACCGGCAACGTCATGCTCAAATCGTCCGAAGCGGTCGCCAAACTGATCACGGACAAGATCCGCGAGATCATCAAGAACGGCAGTCTCACCACCAAGATCGGCGGATTGCTGGTCAAGCCTGCGTTGGGCGCGATCAAACGCCTGCTCGATCCGAGCGAACAGGGCGCCGCTCCCATGCTGGGTATCAACGGGTTGGTCTTTATCGGGCATGGTCGCTCGGACGACTTCGCCATCAAGAACGCCGTCCGCGTGGCGAAACACGCGGTGGACGTGAACGTGCTGGACGCAATGAAATCTGCAATCGAAGAGAGTTTAAAAAAGTAAAATGAAAATCATCAAAAACGAAAAACTGATCAAAAGGAATGGCGCCATTGGGCAATGGTTAAGTCTGGGGGCATTGGCGGTGCTTGGTTTGGGTATGTATCTCTCTTTTACCCGCCCCGAATTATTCACGTATTCGCTGATCTGTCTCGCCGTCGGTTTCATCATGACGCAGATCGGCATGTACCTCGGCGTCCGCTACGGACGCTCCCCCCGCCCCGATGAAAAACTGGACGCGGCATTGAAAGGTTTACACAGCGAATTCAGCATCTATCATTATTCATCACCGGCATCCCATCTGCTGGTGGGTCCTTCCGGCATATGGACGGTCTTGCCGTTCCACCAAGGCGGGCGTGTCATGTACGAAAAAAACCGTTGGAAAGCGCGCGGCGGGGGTTTCTTTCAGGCTTACATGCGCATCTTCGGGCAGGAGGGGCTGGGGCGCCCCGATCTGGAGGCGGAAAGCGAAGTGCGCGCATTGAAAAAGTTCCTCGCCAAAAAGATGGACGAATCCGCCATCCCGGAGATCAAACCCGTGCTGGTCTTCACCAATGAAACCGTCGAGTTGGAGCCGGGCGATTCGCCCGTCCCCGCCATGAAACTCAAACAGCTCAAAGAGTTCATGCGCCAGGGATCGAAGAACCGCGCGCTGACGAGCACGCAGATCAGCCAGATCACAGAAGCCCTATCGGCGGAATAATTTACAGAAACGGGAGCGGCACTCTTTGGTGGAGTGCCGCTCCTTTCATGGTACACTTGTTCTAATATGGTCACCATCGTATCCCTCGACATCGAAACCACAGGCTTGGACGAAAACCGCGAAGCCATCATCGAGATCGCCGCGGTCAAATTCAACGGGCGGCGCGTGGAAGGCGAATTCAACACACTCGTCAACCCCGGCAAACCCATCCCCGATTTCATCACAGGTCTCACCGGCATCGATAATGCGATGGTGCGCAACGCGCCGCGCCTGCGCGACATTGCCCACGAACTGACCGCCTTCGTCGGCGACGCGCCGATTCTCGGTCACAACGTCAAATTCGACATCGGCTTTCTGCGCAAGGCGGGTCTGTTCGAATACCAGCAAACGCTCGACACCTACGAACTCGCCTCCGTCCTCCTTCCCACCGCCAGCCGTTACAACCTCGGCGCGCTCGGTCAGCAACTCGGCATTCCCCTCCCCGCCACGCATCGCGCCCTCGACGACGCCCGCGTCACGCACGCCTGTTACGTGCGCCTGCTCGACATGGCGGGTGAACTTCCATTCGACACCTTGCAAGAGATCGTCGAACTCGGCAACTTCGTGGATTGGGATGCGGGCTGGGTCTTCGAGCAAGCCTTGCACGCCCGCGTGAAAGAGGGCATCAAATCCAAGCAGACCAAACACGCTTCATCCAAGCCTGTGCTTGGTCAGAAACCCCAAAGCGACTCTCCGCCCGTACAGCGCACCGAAGAGCCAATTCCACTCGACCCTGAAGAGGTCGCTTCCATTCTCGAATACGGCGGGCTGTTCTCGCAATACTTCGATTCCTACGAACACCGCACCGAGCAAGTGGAAATGCTCAAAGCCGTCACGGATGCGCTCTCTTACGGCAAACACCTGATGGTGGAAGCAGGCACGGGCGTTGGAAAAAGTTTTGCATACCTTGTGCCTGCGGCGTTGTTCGCATACAACAACAATACGCGCGTAGTCGTCTCTACGAACACCATCAACCTGCAAGACCAATTGATAAAGAAAGATATTCCCGACCTGCAAGCCGCGCTCAATTTGGGCGTGCGCGCCGCCGTATTGAAGGGA
>CAYPHR010000349.1:0-2923 GCA_964410375.1 uncultured Anaerolinea sp.
CGGTTTACCCGTCACACCCTGATGAATCCACGTGTAGTTTTCGACGTGCTCCTCCACCTTGGCAGGTTCTTTCGTCTCTTTGTTGTTCGCGGGCGAGATATCGTTCCACGGCAGTTTGCACAATCCATGCAGGCTGAACCACGTCCGCCACATGGGGAAGTAATGCAGCGCCTCCGCCTTGTCTTTGAAGGATGGCAGTAGATTCTGCACCTGATCCATGAAGATCAGCCACGCTTCATCATGCTGGGGACCCTTGGTCGCCATCCCGTAGCCGCCCTGCTGGGCAAGCGACTCTTTGGTCAGGTATTCGGAGATTTCCATGCCTTTCATTTCCATCGCAATGTCATGGATGAAACCCGGGTCGGCGCCGTATTCGCGGACGAAGAGTTCCTTCATATAACGCACGCCCTGCCCGACGGTCACGCCGAAGCCTTCGCCCCGCGCCATCTGATGCAGTAACTCCAACGCCGCCGCGCCGTTGCCAAACTTCAGTTCCAGTCCGCCCGTGTGTTCTTTGGTGATGAAACCTTCTTCGTAACACTCCATTGCAAACGCAACGCAGTTCGCAAACGAGATGCTATCCACGCCATAAGTATCGCAATAGAAGTTGAGTTCCAATACTTTCTGCGGGTCGAAGTTGCCGATGTTCGAGCCAAGCCCCGCCGCGTTTTCGTATTCGGGTCCATCCACCAACACACATTGACCCGCATACGGTCCAGTTTGAAGCGGGAAATGATCCACGCCGTGCGAGCAACTCATCGTACATCCCAGCCAGCACCCGTCGGGCAAACCCTGGGTGAAGGCTTCCTTCCACACTTTGGAATCAATTTTATGGGTGTCGGGATGCGAACCGTAGCGGTAATTGTGAGTCGGCAGCAGGTCAAAGTGATCCATCACTTCCACGATGTTCGCCGTCCCCACCTTGCGCATCTGATTCTGCTTGTCGTCGAGTTCCGCAATCTCCTTGTTGATGCGCGTCCCCGCCTTGCGGATGAGCGCCATATCCGCCACGCCATTCTTGTCGCCGCCCATGTCGGTGTAACGCACGACGATGGCTTTGATTTTCTTGTCACGGAAGACGCGCCCCGGTCCGCCGCGCCCCGCCTGTTTGAAACGCGCTTCCTTGCGGCGCACGTCATACCAGGTGGAATTGATCAACGCGATGCGGGTATGCTCCGCCGCCTGACCCGCCGACAAGACCGAGATGCCGCGCCTGCCCTTTTCATCGCCTCCATACTTGATTGTGAGCTGGTTCGCCACTTCATGCGAATCCAACGCTGTGAGCGAATCCTGTTCGATCGTCACCCTGCCCGTGTCACCATCAATGAAAATGATGACATCATCCGCCGCCTTGCCTTGAATTTCAATTGCATCGAAACCCGAGAATTTCAGGAAAGGCGCAAAATACCCGCCGACGTTGCTGTCGATGACATTCTCCGTCAGCGGACTGAGCGTCACCACCGTGGACTTGCCGCTGCCCGGGTACGCCGTGATGCCGCAAATGGGACCGTTGGCAATCACCAGTTCATTTTCGGGGTCGTTCCATTTGGTTTGCGGTGTGACCGCATCCCACAGCAATTTGAGCGCAAATCCGCGCCCGCCCGTGAACAGGTCTTTCATCTGCTGGGTGACGGGCTTCTCGTAGATCGCGTTGTCATTCAAATTGATGTACAACGTCCGCCCGGCATAGCCGCGCTCCACGGGGCGCAACTCGTAGGTGAATTCCTTCAAAAGGGTTGATTCTGCAAATGTGGCAGGCATGGTCATGGGTCTGTCTCCTGTGATTGTTTATCGAAAAACTCTGGTTTCATTATCACGGAAAGCACGCCGAATGCCTACTGATGAACTTCCCCTTTCGGTAGTGTCAACAGGCAGGACAGGAATCATGTAGGGGCGACCCGTCAAGGCGTAACCAATCGCCAATCTCGCAAGAAAGGGTCGCCCTGTGCCAAGTGTTTTACAAAAATACGGATGGGTCACCCCTGCGCACATAAGGTAATTTTGCCCGCAAATCTGGCTGGGATATGGTTTAATCCCCGCATGGACAACACCCTGCTCCCCTTCTTTCAGCCCAAAGGTGTCGTGGTCGTCGGCGCATCCACCTCGCCTGAAAAACTTGGTTATGGCGTGGCGCGGAATCTCATCCAAAGCGGATACACTGGCGCAATTCATCTTGTCGCGCAAAAAAGCGGCGAAGTCTTCGGGCGGACAATCCACACCAGCCTGCAAGACATCCCCGACCCTGTTGATCTTGCAATCCTTATCGTGCCGACATCCGCCACACCACAAGCGATTGAAGATTGCGGTAAGCGCGGCATCAAAGCAGCGGTGATCGTCTCAGCAGGGTTTCGCGAAGTCGGCGAAGAAGGCGCGGAGTTGGAACAACGATGCGTCGAGATCGCACAAAAGCATGGCGTGAGACTACTGGGTCCCAACTGCATCGGCACCATCGACACCCACTTCCCGCTCGACACCACCTTCCTGCAACCGCCCATGCCCACGCAAGGCGGCATTGGATTCATCTCACACTCGGGCGCATTCGCCGCCGCCATCGTCGATTGGGCACGCGGACAAGGCTTCGGCTTCTCGCGCATCGTCAGCCTCGGCAATCAGGCGGATGTCAACGAGACCAACATGCTGCCCATGCTCGCAGACGATGAACACACAGACGTCATTGTGATGTACATGGAAAGCATCTCGAACGGCAGGCGTTTCGTCCACGCCGCAAGCGAAGTGACCAAACGTAAACCTGTCATCGCATTGAAGGTCGGTCGCTTCGAAGCGGGACAAAAAGCCGCCGCCTCCCATACGGGCGCACTCGCCGCATCCGACACGGCGTTCGATGCCGCCTTCGAAAAAGCGGGCGTGCTCCGCGCCGAAACCGCCGAGCAGATGTTCGACTGGGCGCGGGCGCTGGGGAATT
>CAYPHR010000350.1:0-2902 GCA_964410375.1 uncultured Anaerolinea sp.
CGCAAAGCCGCGTTGAACTCCATCAGCAAACGCGAGCGGGACGAATATCTCAAAGCGCGCGGTATCACGCTGCTCGGCGGCGGCTTGGATGAATCCCCGCAGGCGTACAAACCGATCGACGAAGTCATCGCTGCACAGCACGACCTCGTGGAGGTCGTCGGCAAGTTCGCGCCGAAGATCGTCCGCATGGCGGATGAGCCCGGCGATATTTAAGACAAACAGATGCAGTGAACCTGCATCTGTTTTTACAAGGAAAAATGAATCCAATACGCATCGACGGTCCGTGGTTCAAAGATGAAGCAGGGCGCATATTGATCCTGCGCGGTGTCAACCTGGGCGGGAGCAGTAAAGTTCCGTATTCCCCAAACGGCGCGACCTATATTCGCGATGGGTTCTTCGACCATCGGGATGTTTCGTTCGTCGGACGTCCGTTTCCATTGGAGGAGGCGGACGAACACTTCGTGCGGTTGAAGGCTTGGGGATTGACCTTCCTGCGCTTCGTGATCACATGGGAAGCCATCGAGCACAAAGGTCCCGGCATCTATGACCGGGAATATTTGGAATATCTCCGCGCCGTGATCGAAAAAGCAAATGAGCATGGCATGTTGGTTTTTATCGACTCGCACCAGGATGTGTGGAGCCGATTCTCCGGCGGCGACGGCGCCCCGGGCTGGACGTTCGAAGCGGCAGGCATGGACATCACCCGTTTCCACGAAACCGGCGCGGCGTTCCTTCACCAAATCCACGGCGAGCCGCTGCCACAGATGATCTGGCCCACCAACGCCACCAAACTGGCAGCCGCGACCATGTTCACGCTTTTCTTCGGCGGCAATGACTTCGCACCGCAAATAAAGTTTCAGGGAGAACCCGTTCAGGAATTTTTACAGCGGCATTACATCAACGCGATAAAGGAAGTTGCAAAAGCGCTGAAAGGATTGCCCAACGTCGTCGGGTATGATGCGCTCAACGAGCCCGGGGAAGGCTACATCGGCATGGACGATCTGACGAGCATCCAGACCGTCGTCGAAAAAGGAGCGATGCCCACCCCGCTTCAATCCATGGCGCTGGGAGCGGGTATTCCGCAGGAGGTTGGGATTTGGGATATTGGCTTTCTTGGTCCCAAGCAGACCGGAAAACGTATGTTGAATCCCAACGGCGAACGAGCCTGGCTGGATGGATGCGATTGTATCTGGAAACAACACGGCATTTGGGATGTGGATTCTCAGGGTCAGCCGCGCCTGCTCCGCCCGGATCATTTTGCCAAAGTCAACGGACGGGAGGTGGATTTCCACCGCGATTATTACATCCCGTTCCTCAACCGCTTTGCGCGGGAGATCCGCGAGATTCAGCCCGACGCAATTCTGTTTGTGGAACATGGGTTTCGAAGCCACGGTCCCGTGTGGACGGAAAATGACGCGCCCAATATCGTCTACGCACCGCATTGGTACGACGGCGTCGTATTGATGATGAAGTCCTTTAATTCATTTTTGAACTACGACCGCGATCTAAAAAAACTTGTCATCGGTGCGGGGAACATCCGCCGCTCGTTCTCGCAGCAAATGCGGAACAAAAAAATCCACGCGGAGAAACACATGGGAAATGTCCCCACCCTGTTGGGTGAAATTGGCATTGCCTTTGACCTGAACAAAAAGAAGGCATATCGCACAGGTGATTTCAGCGAACAGGTCAGGGCGCTCGACCGCACCCTGCGGGCAATGGACGAGAACCTGCTCAGTTACACGCTTTGGAACTACACTGCTGACAATACCAACGAACACGGCGACCTGTGGAACAACGAAGACCTGTCCATTTTCAGCAGGGATCAACAGCGCGACCCCGAAAACATCCACTCCGGCGGACGGGCGCTTGAAGCGGCGGTGAGACCGTATCCCATCGCAACCGCCGGGGAACCGCTGCAAATCTCGTTCGATGTCCGAACAAAGGAATTTGTGTACCGCTTCCGCCATGACCCCGCCGTCACAGAGCCAACGCTGGTCTTTCTGCCAACCTTTCAATATCCAAAAGGCTATCAGGTGCAGGTATCGGACGGTGAGCACGAAATAAATGCGCAAGAACAAGTACTGACCTATCGTCACAGTCTCCAGCACAACATCCATACGATACGCATCATTCTGAGCGGCCAAAGGGAGTGAAGAATCCCGCCGCTTTGCGGCGGAGACCCTTCGCCTGCCCCTTCGCTCCACTCAGGGCTTCGGCTCAGGGTGACATAGTCTTTTTACTTTCGAAATCAGACACGGAAATGCAAGTTCATGCCTGCGGTCTTTTCGTTATAATAGACACATGCTCAAAGGCGATTCGCAATTCCACGAAATTTTGCACAAGTTCTCGCAAGAGACGAACGAGACAGAGCGCAAAGCGCTCGAAGAGGGCATCTGGAAACGCTACGGCGCGGAACACACCGTCTTCGTGCTGGATATGTCCGGTTTTTCCCTGCTGACCCGCAAGTACGGCATCGTGCATTACCTCTCGATGATCCAACGCATGCAGCAGACCGTGATCCCCATTGTGGAAGGTCACAACGGGCGCATCGTCAAATTCGAAGCGGACAACTGCTTCGCGGTCTTTCCCAACCCGCTTCTGGCGGCGCGCGCCGCGACCACCATGCAGCACGCCTTCCATGCCGCCAACCTGCTGACCTCGGACGAACTCGACATCCACGTCGCCATCGGGATCGATTACGGGAAGATCCTGCTCATCAACAACGAGGATATGTTCGGCGACGCGGTCAACCGCGCCTGCAAAATGGGGGAGGATATTGGATATGCCGGCGAGGTGTTGATCACCAAGGATGCCATGGACCTCATCCCGAACGATGCGGATATTCAGGGAAAGCTCATCGAACTGAGCATCGGCGGATTAAGCACGCCAGCCTATTCGATCA
>CAYPHR010000351.1:0-2887 GCA_964410375.1 uncultured Anaerolinea sp.
CGAACCAATAATAGCCGTTGGAATCCGTGACCGCCTCGGCAATGACCTCGCGGCTGTTCCCGTCCAGCAGGCGGACGCATACACCGGAGACGCCGACTTCCCAATCATCTTGAACGCCGTTCGCGTTCTCATCGAGCCAGACGCGGTTCCCGATGATTTCGTTCGTTGGATTTTTGACTTCGCCATCACACCCGCCGCTGACGTTGGGAATGATGCGCGGCGCGCCGCCATAGAAAACGGACATGAAACGCGTCGAGCCTGTGCCGATGAAAAATTCAAAGACCCAGGATGTAAAACTTAACCCCGCCTGCGGACGCGCCGTGACCGGCATATTGCTGACCGAAACCAGCACGGCGGGCAGGTCGAGCCATGATGGGTCTTCGACGCGCAAACCTGTCAGCGGATTGACGCCCGCCGGGAAGTCTTCGAGGTTGGGACCATACGCGATGGGCGAACCATGCGGCTGGGGTGTGGATGTCGGGGAAATGGTCGCTGTGGACGCTGGCGAAGCTGTAACGATCGGCGTGACGGTATCGGTTATGGGCGCTTCGTTCTCTTGCGTATCCCCGCAGGCGGAGATGATTCCCATCAACAAAAAAACTGCCGCCATGCAGCGCGCGAAGTTAACGCGCCCAGTTTGTATCACTCTTCACCTGCATCCGTGTCAGTGTCCGTGTCGTCATTCTTTATGACGGCTTCGGGTTGGAAGAAGCGCAGTTCCCATCTGCCCGCGCTTTTCTCTGCTACCGCCGTTTCCGGCGTGACGACCAATATCCACGTGCGCCCGGGTTTGAGCGGTATCAGCGTTTCACCGTCCGCGCTCATGAACTTGATGGGCTTTTGGCGTCCGGTCTGGATCTCTTCGGCGCTCATGATCGTGCTCCATGAGATATCATACATCCGCCCGTCGCGGAATAAAAGCGCATCACCGACATCATTCTCCCTGAGGTGAATATCCAGATTGGTGGGGGAGATCACATCATGATCTGTGAACAGGACGATGACATTTTCAAATTGCAGTTGGCGCTTCGTCAGCCGGTCGATTTCGGGATGGACAACGCCCGCCGTGTCCATGCTGGCATTGTCCACGTAGCGCCAGTAACTTTGCGACGCCGCATCATACACCCATGCGGATTGATTGAGATAGGCAATGTATACATGCAATCGCGAAGCGTCCACGCCGCCGGCGGGAGGCGGATTATCAAAGATATTGCTGGCGTAATCGATCTCGCCGTCCTTGTTTCTCTGCGCGAGCCGCCGCAGTTCCTGCGTATCCAGCATGTATCCGCCGCTGTCGATGTCGTGCGTTACGAAAAAACACTGCGGAATTTTATCCAGCACTTCGGGCGAGGCGAAGGCATAGATCAGGCATGAGTCGGGGAAGAAGGCGGCGATGTCGGCATAGATCAACCGCCCCGAACGGACCGGTCCCACCTTGGCGGGTGGAAGCTCGGAGGCGGGAAAAGGATTGGAGGACAAGACCAAGCCTGCGTCCAGATGAAGAAGCGAAGTGTTGACGTCGAACGCCTCGGTCTGACCGGAGGCTGGGTCGGCGTCGCTGTCTTTTTCCAAATCCCCGATATTTTTCTGCACGAATTCCATCCATGCAGGTTTTTGGAAGACGACGATATACCTGCCCGGTTCGGCGTTGAAGCCATAATATCCGTTGCTGTCGGTGGATGTTTGTTGCAGGAATTCGCCGCTTTCGCTGTAGAGATACACGCACACGCCGCCGACGCCGCGCTCCCAATCATCCTGCATGTGGTTGCCGTTCGCATCCAGCCAGACGCGGTTGCCGATGAGGTTGTTCGTTTGCGTGAACGGATCGCCGCGCACCGGGCAATCTCCGTTGACCGCGGCTTCAGGCTCGGGGAATTGACCGTGAAACGTGCTCAGGAAACGCGTTCCGCCTTGAGTGATGTAGATCTCGAAGACCCACGGCGCAAAGGACAGCCCCGCCTGCGGGCGGGCATTGACTGGGAAATGCGCGATCGAAACCAGCAGGGCGGGCAGGTCCAGCAGGGACGGGTCTTCAACGTGCAATCCCGTCAGTGGATTGACGTTCGGCGGAACCAACGGCGTGGATGTGGGGGGAAGCGACGTAGCGGTTTGCGCGGCAACGACTTCGGTTGCGATTGGAATTTCCGAATCTTTATTTGCCCCGCAGGAAGTGAGGAACAGGATAAAAAAAATAATGGCAAAAAGGAATCGTCTTTTCTGTATTCGCATAAGGTCTCCGTGAATATTCTCCCCAACTGCCAAACGCTAAATGTTAACTGCTAAACGCTGTTCTCACCCGTCTGTACGTATCCTCCAATGACTCGGGCAATACGCGCGTCTCTCCCACCGCGGACATGAAATTCGTATCCCCAGCCCAGCGCGGAACGATGTGAATGTGGACATGTCCCAACACGCCTGCGCCCGCCGCTTCGCCGATATTCGCGCCCATATTGAATCCGTGCGGCTTGTAGATCTCGCGCAGGACAGTCATCGAACGCGATGTCAGTTCCATGATTTCGGCGCGGGTTTCCCCGTCCAGCTCTTCGAGATTTGGCACATGGGCAAAGGGAATGACCATCAAATGCCCGCTCGTGTATGGATAGCGGTTGAGGATCACGTACGCCAGTTTTCCGCGATGTGCGATGAGATTTTCCGCGCCATCCGTTTGGGACTGCGCGTTGCAAAATACACAACCGTTCACTTTTTCGTGGTTTTCGATGTATGACATACGCCAGGGTGACCAGAGATGATTCATGTTTGTTTGGAAGGTTGAAAGGCTTACAGGTTTGAACGTCTTTTACGGCTCAATTATAGGCGAAAATTCGCCGTCCAAAATCCCTTAACCAGACTATTAACCTTCAAACATTGAATCAGCAAACCTTTCAAC
>CAYPHR010000352.1:0-2887 GCA_964410375.1 uncultured Anaerolinea sp.
CCACTTCGGTCAGACCGTAGCCCTGACGCATGACCACGCCCTTCTTCTCGCTCCACGCCTGAATCAACGAAGGCGGGCACGGCGCGCCGCCGCTGATAAAAAAACGTACGTGACTAAAATCTGCACTAGCAAACTGTGTTGAATTCATCCACACTTGGAAGAGAGTTGGCACACCGAGAATGACCGTGCATTTTTCATCCACGATCAACTTCAGTGAAGCATCGGGGTCGAAGGTTCGTCCGAGTAAAAGCTTGCCGCCAACATGAAAGAGCGGTACAAGAAAAACGAACAGCCCGCCCGAGTGGAACATGGGAGTCAAAATCGGCGAAATATCGTTTTCGTTCAATCCCCACGACACGATCGTGTTGATCGAATTCCACACCACTTGTCGATGCGGAAGGACGGCGCCCTTTGGCTGCCCCGTCGTCCCCGATGTGTAAAGGATACAAACAGGATCATCGCCTGACATGTCAATGCGCTTCGGCTCCTGCGGGGAGGCTTGGTCAAGCAACGATTCATAATCGTCCCCGACACCTGAGTCTTCCAACGACAGAACATGCTTCACCGTAGTCGAGATGCGCATTTCTTCATAAACGGGTGAAAACTCAGGACCGACGATCAATACCTTAGGTTGGCAGTCATTGACAATGTAGGTCAGTTCACGCGAAGTCAGCCGCCAATTCAACGGCGCAAGGATCGCGCCGAGTTTGCCCAGCCCGAACAATAAATCCACATATGCCACGCTGTTATGCGCCAAAATGGAAACGCGGTCGCCTTTCTCCACGCCGCATTTCTCGCGTAGAAAATTCGCCGCGCGGTTGGCACGTTGATCCAACTCCTCATAGGTGTAATGGACACCTGTTGCGAGTTCGATTATTGCTTCGCGATCAGGAGTCAACAGTGCTCGTTTGGTCAGGATATCGGCTGAATTCATCGGTTTCGGGTTTTAGGCTTCAAATGCCATGCATCCATTTAAGACGAAATAATTGGGACATCATGTCCCGACAACGATCCCGCCATCCACGCGCAGGACTTCGCCGGTAATGAACGAGGCTTCGTCCGAGGCTAGGAACAGGTAGGCATTGGCGATGTCGCGCGGCTCACCGAGGCGCCCGAGCGGAGTGCGGGACTTCATGCCATCCAAGACCTTGTCGGGCATGGCAGTGATCATCTCGGTGGCGGTAAAGCCCGGCGCCACGGCGTTGACGCGGATGCCGAACTTGCCCATCTCACGTGCCCAGACCTTGGTCATGCCGATCACACCGAACTTGGTCGCCACATAATTGGTCTGACCAAAATTGGCATCCAAACCGACGACGGAGGATGCGTTGATGATTGCACCGCCGCCCTGCTTTACCATCACAGGCGCAACCGCTTGAGTACAATTGAAGACACCTTTCAAATTGACAGAAATGACAAGGTCAAAATCCGCTTCGGACATCTGTCCAATCAATTGTCCCTCCTTGAATTTGATCAACTGTCCATCCCGCAGCACACCTGCATTATTGACCAACACGTCGATACGTCCGTACTTCGCAGCAACATCATCCACCCATTTCTGGACATTCTCGCGGCTGGTCACGTTGACCTTGTAGAACGCCGCATTTTCGCCGAGCAGTTTGACGGTCTCCTGCCCCGCGGTTTCGTTCAGGTCACAGATGACGACTTTCGCACCTTCTTCAGCGAAACGCAGGGCGGTGGCTTTGCCGATCCCCGCCGCGCCGCCCGTGACGAGCACTACTTTATCCTTCATGCGCATGGTTTATCTCCTTGAAAGTGACGGCGGGCAGTCGGTCCGTTGCTGGCAGTGATGTCCTGCCCGCCATTCACATGATGGATTTTTATCATCCCGCGGTTACTTGCAGGTTACACATTAAAGATGACTATCCGTAGTGAGAGAGAGCGAAGCTCCCCAATTCCGCACTCCAAGTTTCCGCTTATTTGAGCAATTTTCCAAATATTGCCATGAACTCATCGGGCTTCTCCACGTAGGGAGTGTGACCCGTGTCGGCAATGACCACTTCCTCGAACGCGCCGCCATTGGATTGATACTTCTCCAGTAAACTGCGCGTCTGTCCAACCATTGGCTGGGGCGGATAGACATCCTCGCCGGGCCAGCCGGGGACGTATCCCAGCTTGCCAAGCGTGCCGAAATCGAAGAAGGAATTGTCCGAGACGATCATGTCCGAGTCGCCACGGACCCATAGGATGAAGGGCTTGTTCGCCGCGCCGAGGAATTTCTCCACGCTGCCACCCACGTATTTCGGCGAAAGCGCATTGATGGGACCGAACTTGCCGGGCGCCACGTTGGGCCAGTTGGCGGAGGGCACGAAATCGCCGGGATACTTCTGTTCGCCGATCTTCTCGGTCATCAGAGACGAGAGCAGGTCTTCCTCGCGGGTGGGTTTAAAGGGCGGTTTCCAGTAGAAACTGTTCATCACCACGCGCGGAGAGGCTTGCGGGTTGTCGGAGGTGCGGTCGCCGGCGGCGATCAGCTTGGGGAAGTCCGGGTTGACCACGCCGCCGCCCGAACCGGCAAAGTCATCGTAGCAGGGCGTCCCGTCGAGGTCTTTCGAGCCACCGAAGCCGTAGATCGAGCCGGGATTGACCACGGTCCCGCTCAGGACGCGTCCGCCCAGCGAACCAACCAGACCGAAGACGATCGTCCCTCCCATCGAGTGACCGACCACGTGGGTCTTTTCGACCTTAAGCGCGTCGAGCAGGGCGGCGAGGTCGTCCACCCAATCACTCATGCCTCGCGTCGCGTCGATCAATTTATCCTCCGTATCGCCGTAGCCGCGCAGGTCGGGCGCGATGCCGCGGAAGCCCGCGGGCAGTTTGAGCATGATCTCCTCCCAATACGTGGCGGAGGAGGCGTTGCCGTGAA
>CAYPHR010000353.1:0-2883 GCA_964410375.1 uncultured Anaerolinea sp.
TGCGACAAAGATCCACAGGGTCAGGTAGCGGTCAAGAAATGATAGTTTTTTGATCGTGCTGGTTTGTGCCATGCTGCCTCCAGTTTTTATTCAACCTGCTTCAAAATGTTCGGAATGACCTGCGCGATCTCGTCGCGCACGCGGCGGAAATCCTCCATATCATCGGTCTGGGCGGGGTCGAAGAAACTGTGGTGAACCTTCCTCCCTTTCCCCAACCAGACGGGACATTCCTCCGCCGCCGAATTGCAGACGGTGACGACAAGATCGAACTCCATACCCTGAAATTCATCCGTCCGCTTCGACCCACCCGTATGCAGGATCCCGATTTCTGCGAGCGCCGCCAACGCCTTGGGGTGGACGTAGCCCGCAGGCTTCGTCCCTGCGCTGACGGCGTGCCACGCCTCTCCCATCCGCGCGTTGACAATCGCCTCCGCCATTTGTGAACGGCAGGAATTACCTGTGCAAAGAAACAAGACTTTTTTCATGAATTCTCCTCGTGTTTGCATCATTCTACTCAACGCATGAGGAACACAATGTTATCGTCTTGTTAAAGATTACGCGGTTTGAAACGCGTCAGCCAGCCAAGTCGTCACCTCGGCGGGAGTGGGGATGCGTCCGGTTGAAACAAGTTTTTCGTTGATGACCAGCCCCGGGGTGGAAAGAACGTTATACGTCATGATGTCGTTGTAGTCGGTCACCTTGATGATGTCCGCTTCGATGCCCAATTCTGCGACGACCTTTCGCGCGATCTGTTCGACGCGCTTGCAGTTGGCGCATCCCGAACCAAGGACTTTGATGATAAGCATGTGAAACTCCTTTTAGTGTGCAATTGCCAAGTGATGAGCGTTGCGGCGATTGACCAGCCATAACACTCCTGAAAGCAGTGAGATAAAGAAAAGCAAATACAGTGAAACCAGACCGATGCTTGCACCGTCCACCCAGGCGCCGTAGATGAGTCCAGCCAGGGTGCTGAAGAGCGCGACCCAACCCACATACACCCACGCCTTGAAGCGACCGATGATCGTGGCGGTGATGAGAATGCTTTGCAGGCTGAGTTCCGGGTCGGAAATGAGATAGGCGAGCAATGGTCCGCGGTGCATGCCGAGGGAGAGGAACATCTGCGCGATGGGGACTTCGACCAGCGTGGGGAAGTACATGAACACGCCAAAGATCACCCCAACGATGTTGCCGAGCAGGGTGTTCTGCCCCGCCAGGGATTGAATCCATTCGGGTTTGATCAACTCACGGATGACGCCGACTGCAAAAACACCGACCACCAACAGCGGGAAGATCTGCTTGACGAACTTCCATGACTCCCAGAGGAATTCGCGCGTCTCGTCTTCGGTCAATTTTGTCTTGAGCATCCAACCCAAAGCGATGACGGCAAGCAAGACGCCGAAGAATTTGCCCGTAAAACCGAGGATCAAACCGTTTGCCTGCGGGGTCATGCTGAGCGCAGCGATGAGCAGAGTGAGACCGACCAGTGCCGTGGAAATCCACGTCCATGCGTTAAAGCCGTCGAAGATGTTTTCGATGCCTCTCCAGGAAGCCAGCCCGATGAGAACCAACATTCCGATCAGCAGCGCGCCCTGGGTTGTGACACCTTCCTCGCCTCTCGCAGGATCGAAGGGGATCAGGCAGAAGAGATAATTTTGGAAAGTGTCCATACCCGTGACGGGCAGGGTGACCTCGGCGTAGGTTTGTTTGAGGAAGTCGAATTGGAACGTGCCAGCCACAAGCAGGAAGACAAGTATCAGCAAAAAGATAACCCCGGCGCGTCGCATCGCGGCTTGACCAGCGAACAGCGCGTCGGTAGCCGCATCATGTTCGGCGTCTGCGCGTTGGAAGAGCAGCGCCATGATGATACCGATGCCGATCCCGAACGCCAGCGAAAGGACGAGGCGCGCAATGGCAAGGTCCATGCCGAGGATGCCGCCTGTATAAACCAAAGCCAGTACGTTAACCGCAGGCGCGACGAACAGGAAGGTGATGGCGGGTCCCAGCCCTGCCCCTTTTTTGTAGATGCCTGCGAAGAGCGGAATGACCGTGCAGGAACAAACCGCCAATAAGAAGCCCGCCAACGCCGAGGCGGGATAGGAAATGTATTTCGGCGTGCTGCGCCCGAGATAGCGGGTAACTGTTTCTTTGGGGATCAATGCGGTCATTGCGCCCGCGATGTAGAACGCTGGGAGCAGGCATAGCAAAACGTGCGCGGCGAGATACGAAGCGAGGTTGCCGAGTCCGCTGGAGAGCAGGTCGAGGATCATGTTATTCCCGGTTTCAACGCGGTGATGGGGATCACCGCGGGCGCGCAATGCGGACACTCGCACGATGGATAGTTTTGTGTGTTGACGAGCGCGGAGACGGATTCAGCGGGGAGTCCGCTCAAGCGGGCGGAGGCAGTGATCAGGTCGAGCAGGGAGGCGTTCTTTAGTCTGTAGTAAACGTAGCGTCCCTCGCGGCGGTCGGTCAGAATATCCGCTTTGCGGAGAGCCATCAGGTGTTGCGAGATGTACGCCTGCCGCCAGCCGAGCGCGGCTTCGAGGTGGCAGACGCAGGCTTCACCGTGACCGATGGCGAGCAGGATGGCGACGCGCTGTGGCGAGGAAATGGCGGAAAGCGGCGCGGCGATCTGTTTGGAGACCTGGGAAAAGGTGGATTTTTTCATATTCGAAATGTTGAATATATTTTATCAACATATTCGTTTTTTTGAATATGATATTTGTAACCTTAAAAAAGGAAAAACCTCCCGCTTCGGACTACGGGAGGTTTGGTTCTACACCCAAATACCTTTGTGCGGCTTCCAAAAATTCCTGTGCCTGATGGATCATCGTCGTGACGATACCAATCTCGATATCAGGGTCGAAAGCGTAATCCCCGATC
>CAYPHR010000354.1:0-2866 GCA_964410375.1 uncultured Anaerolinea sp.
CAGCGGACGCGGCGCGAAAGCCGTCTCGATGATGGTCGTCCGCAAGGTGATCGGGTTGATCGCCGAGGGCGTCCGGGACGGTGCGGCTGCGCGCGCCGCATCGGACGCGCTGTTCGCAGACAAAGCGGGAAAAGTCACCTGCACGTTGAACATCGCCTCGGTGGACCTGCACAGCAGGACCATCGTGCTGACGCGTAACAATCCCGCCCCGATGTTCATCTGCCGCGATGACGAGATCGACGCGCATAACGAAGAGAGCGTGTCGCTTGGAACATCGCGGAATGTGCGTCCGGTCATTACAGAACTCGAGATCGAAGCCGGGCTGATCATCGTGATCTTCAGTGACGGCATCTCCCATGCCGGGGAGCGGCGCGGACAACCGATGGACATCCGCCAGGCGATCCGCTCGATGCTGGAAGATCAAGACCCGCATCCGCAACAACTGGCGGATGCCCTGCTCGAGCAAGCCGTCCGTCTCGACGACAACCGTCCTGCTGACGATATCAGCGTGCTGGTGCTCAAAGTCTCGCCGCGCAATGGAGATGATGTCCGGCGCATGAACGTCAGACTGCCGATCAATGCGTAGGATGAAGGAAATGCATCACTGGCGGGAGTTTCAGGCATCCGTACGGGATACGACCATCCTGCTGCGCGAGTTCCGCGTGCCGCTGTTGTGGTTTACGGTTGCCATCATAGGCGGCGGTTTTTTGTATCATTTCATCGCCGATGTGACCCGTGAGCCGGTCGGCAGTCTGACCGAGTCCATTTACATTGTGTTGATCGCCGCTTTTTTACAACCGCCCAACCGTGATTTTCCCCACCATATCGCCTTACAGTTGTTTCATTTTTTCATGCCCGTTGTCGGGGTTGTCCTGCTGGCGCAGGGACTGGCAGATTTTGGCAGCCTGCTTTTCAACCGCCGCGCACGCGCAAAGGAATGGGAAATGGCAGTCGCTTCCACACTCAAAAATCATATCGTACTCGTCGGGTTGGGCCATCTCGGCTACCGCGTCATGCGCACCCTGCATGAGATGGGAAAACAGATCGTCGCCATCGAACAAAACCCCAAAGTGGACACGCTCAACGGGGCGCGCAAACTCCGCATCCCTGTCATCAACGACGATGCATCCCGGCCCACCACATTGGAGGGCGCAAACGTCAAGAAGGCGCGCACCATCATCCTCGCCAGCCAGAACGATGCGCTAAACTTACAGATCGCGCTCAAGGCAAGGAGCATGAACCCCGATATTCAGGTGGTCATCCGCATCTTTGACGAAGACTTCGCCCACTCGCTTCAGGAACAATTCGGCTTCATTGCATTGAGCGCCACCGAGATGGCGGCGCCCGTCTTTGCCGCCGCCGCTGCCGGTGTGGACGTGACCAATCCGATCTCGGTCGAGGGACAACTGCTCAGCCTGGCGCGCATGACGATCTCGAAGGATGCCGCGTTCGTCAACAAAACGGTCGGGGATGTGGAAAACCGCTACAACATCAACGTGGTCCTGCTCCGGCATGGGAATGAATCGCATATGCCACCGAAGGATAAAAGCCCACTTCAAGCAGGCGATGTCATTGCCGTGCTCGGCGGACCCGATCAGTTGAACGAGATCCTGCACAATAATGAAAGAAGATGACAGCAGTCTGTTAATTGGGGTTGTCGGTCCCTGCGGCTCGGGAAAATCCACGCTGATCGCAGGGCTGGAAAAACACGGCTATCGCTGCCGCCACATCGCGCAGGAGCACTCATACGTCAAACACATGTGGCAGGTGCTCACAAACCCCGACGTGCTTATCTTCCTGCAATGCTCGTTCGAGAACGCCACATCGCGCCGCAAATTGAACTGGACACCTGCCGATTACCAAGAACAGCAAAAGCGGCTGTCTCATGCACGCGAACACGCCGACCTCATCATTGAAACAGATACGCTCGCCCCGGAAGGCGTTCTCGCCCAAGCCTTAAACTTCCTGCAAGGCAAAAATTTCCCATAAAACCCTGCAATGGGAGTATAATGGCGTCCGCGCCAGCCCAAGGCTGGCATTTTCGTGGATGGAGATATTTATCGCATGATCCGTAATTTGACAAACCGCATCATCCTCATTGTGGTTGTACTTGCACTCGCGCTGTGGATCGACTTCAGCAGCGAGATCAAGATCCTCAACCCGGTGACGGATGAACCCCTTTTCACCCGCAACGTCAACCCCCGCCTCGGACTCGACCTTCAGGGCGGGCTGCAGGTTCTGCTGGAAGCGGACCTGCCCGAAAACGCCCAGATCGACTCGGCTTCCATGGAGATCGCCCGTGATATCGTACAGCAGCGTACCGATGCGCTGGGTGTCAACGAAAACGTCATCCAAGTCGCCGGCGAACGCCGCATCGTCGGAGAATTCCCCGGGCTGGAAGACACCGAGTCTGTACTGGAAACCATCCAACAGACCGGCTTGCTCGAATTCGTAGATACGGGCGATTACAGCCCGCCGGAAGGTTCGTTCCTCGTTACCGACTACAGCCCCACCGGTGAACCTGTCGCCGCCCCTGAAAGCGGGGAACCTGTTTTCCGCACCATCATGACCGGCGCAGACCTTGACTCGGTCAGCGTTACACAGGATACGCTCGGCGTCGGCTATTCCATCAACTTCATTTTGAAATCGAACGGCTCCAGGATCTTCGCCGACCACACCAGCGCCAATGTCGGAAAATACCTGACCATCGTCCTCGACAAGCAGGTCATCTCCTCGCCGATCATCAACGATACCATCATCGGCGGACAGGGCTCCATCAGCGGGAACTTTACGTTCGAATCCGCCAATGCCTTTGCGATCCAGCTCCGCTACGGTTCGCTACCGATCCCATTGAAGATCGTGGAAA
>CAYPHR010000355.1:0-2838 GCA_964410375.1 uncultured Anaerolinea sp.
CATGCGGCTGTCGGGGCGCTTCTCGAACGGATGCGGCTTGCCCTTGAAGATGCCGGTGATGTAATACTTCGCCTGCAAGATCGCATCATCGAAGAAGCCGTAGGGGCGCGGGATGAATTCCTTCAGGCGGTCGGTCGCAATGTGATAGAACAATGCCAGCGCGGCATTGATCCCAAGCAGTACCGCCATTACGTTATGCACCGTCACCATGCCGCTGAACGAGAACGCGCCGAACAGGTCGGGTCGGTGAATGATCAAGCCTGTGAAGAGCAGGATGAGGATGGTCGCAGTCTGGAGCCAGTGCCAGAAGCGGCGGTACGGCTCATACATGTAGATCCGTTCGGTTCTTGCCGGACCTTTTGCCTGTTTCCGCGACGCGAGATACCTCATCGTCCCGTGACCGAACACGCCCAACAGCGAACCAACGAACATCAACGCGCCGAGCCAGTCGATCCAACTCACACGGCTGGAGCCGAAGACGTACATCTTGTCATTTTCGGGTTTGGGCTGATAGTACAGCGCGCCGTCCTCTGCGATAATGAATTCACCCGAGCCGTTGACGTTGTTGCCGATGTCAAATTGCGGGGTGACGGGCGCGTGATCCGCGAGTTTGATGGGCTGGGAGATGCGCGAGTCGGCGTTGTGACAGGCTTTGCAGTCATTGACCGCATCCCTGCCCTGCGCCACGTTGTGGTTGATGCTGTACGGCTGTGTGATGCCTTCGATGCGCGGATTGGCAAGTCCGCGCGCGGCGATCTTGTTTTTGATGAGGCTTTCCTTGTCAGGAGAGTCGATCACCAATTCCGTCTCACTGAGCTGACTGTCGTCGTTCGCGTCGAACGCGGAGACGATGTCGGCGGCGTAGTTGCCGTTTTCGAGGTACACAGCCTCAAGGTCCAGAAGGCGAAGCGGGCGTTTGTTCCCGTTGGCGTCGTCATACACCCAATAGAAGGATGTGATCAGGTTGTACGGCGCGAGCAATGTCTCGCCGTCGATGTTGGTACGGTTGAGCAGGACGGGTTGGTAGCCTGTGACCAGCGAGGTGATCGCCTGCGGGTCGCCGTCCACGCCGCGGCAGGTTTCAACGGCTGTGCTGTCCGGTGTGACCACGGTCCAGTCGTATGTCTGGATGGCGGGCGCGTACATTTGTGGAATGTGGCAGGTTTCGCAGGCGACGACCGCCATATGCGTGTCGATGTAGGGCAGCCAACTTGCATGGCCTTCGTTTGCGTCGTGGCAGTTCTCGCAGCGGCGCATGGTGCCTTTGTATTCAGGTGCGACGGTGAACTGCGCACTCTGCCCGCGCGCGAAATTGTGGTCGGGGCGTTGGAGATATTCCCCAATGTCAAGTGAGCGCGGATCATAGAGCAGGTGGCTGGGGTTTGCGCCGCGGGCTTCGCTGGCATGCGCGGGGTTGTTGAGCGAGTAATGACAATCGGTGCATTTCAACTGGCGCTGGGCGTGAATATCCCAGGAGCGTGTGATGTCATTTTTGCCGGACAGGTTGATGCCCGATTGGTTGATGCGCTGCGCGGAGACGACCTGTCCTGTTGTGGCGGTCTGCGGAGAGTCGAGGTCGCAGGCGTTGATCGTCAGCGGAGTGTCGCCGGAGTGGATCTCACCATGGCATGCCGCGCAATTCGAATTCGTGGGGTCCTGAATGCGCAATGTTTCGCTTTTGACTTCGCCCAATTCATTGAACGCGTTTGCATTCCACGTCCAGCCTTCGCCGTTTGACGTGACGAGGTTCGATCCGAGCAGGGTGGCGGTGTTGGCATTGCCAAAGTTACCCGCCTGAATTTCTTTCACGCGCGCTTCATTGTTCGGACTTTCAAGATGGCACAGGAAGCAGTTCATTTCCAGCGTGCCGGACTTTTCCCAATCCCATGCGGAGATGCTTCCATCTTCGTTGAGAATGGAGGCTTCGGGGTTGGATGCGTGCGCGGAAAGATCTGTCAACGCTTCGCCGATCCTGGATGTTGTGGCGGGTCCGCCGCCGACGACCCGCGCGCCGTTCAGCATCAACCATTCGGGAGTGCCGAGGTCGAGGTTCTCGTCCGTGACGGGGGAGAGATAGCGGTAGGTGAGCGGGTCCCATTTGCCGAACAGTCCGTTGCTGGTGTTGAAGGTGTAACTGCCGGGGTTGTAATCGCTCAAACCAAGGTCGGAGTGGAAAGCGTGCGCGGCGATGAATTCCGTATCGTGGCACTGTCCGCAGGTTTGCATGGTCGAGACGGGGTTTCCGCTTTCGAGTACGTTCGCACCGTCAGCGTCCAGCAGTTTGAAGTTTGGGTGCAGGGCAGATGCCTGGGCTGCCGGAGCAGGTCCGGGTGCGGCAAGAGCCGTTCCGATCCCGATGGCGGAAATGATGAGCAGAGGTCCAATGACTGCGAAGAGGGTGTATCGCTTCATGTTTTATCTCCCGCCCCATTTGATGGGATCGCCGGGGTAGCCGAGCGCTAGCCAGTCCAGCCGTCCGTTCCCGCCGTGGCAGGAATCGCATTGTAGAGCCTTGTCGGAAGTCTGTACCATGTGGGTGGTGGGCCAGTACATGTAGGTTTCTGCAAAGCCGTATTGACCGCTGTATGGCAAGCCCATGCGTTCTTCGGCAAGTTGGAAGCCGCTGTTCCAGTCGAAGGTGGTCCAGAAACCGCCTTCGCCGGCGGTGATGGGAGCAAGCAGGTAGTTGTAGATGATGTCGTAGGGTTGCTTGGCGATGTGCAGTTTGAACGGGTAGATCTTTGCAGTTTTATTGGTGATGTTGCCTGCCGGTTTGTTCTTATAGGTGCTGCCGTCTGTGTTGATGGGATCGCCGAGCAGGTAACGATATTCGTTATT
>CAYPHR010000356.1:0-2810 GCA_964410375.1 uncultured Anaerolinea sp.
ATCTCCCAGCGCAGGACAGAACCCCACTGCACGATCAGGATCGGCAGGTCGCGCCACGACTTGACCCATTTGGCGTACATGTGACCGATGATCGTCTCGGACGTGGGACGGACTGCCAGCTTCTCTTCCAGTTCCTCGCCGCCGCCGTGCGTGACGACCGCCAGTTCGGGCGCGAAGCCTTCGACGTGTTCCTTTTCTTTTTCAAAGAACGACATCGGAATCAGCGTCGGGAATGCCGCGTTGACGTGTCCCGTCTCTTTGAAGGCGCGGTCAAGCCAGGAGGTGATGTTCTCCCACAGCGCCCAGCCATACGGCTTGACGACCATGCATCCACGCACAGGGGCGTAGTCCGCCAGATCCGCTTTGACGACCAGCTGGTTGTACCATTCTGCAAAATCTTCCGCTCGGGTGGGTAATTTCTCTTCAGCCATTTTTCCTCTTTTTGTGTTCGCATGTTTGCAGGTTGAAACGTTTGAACGTTCGAACCTGTTAACTTTCCAACGTTTGTACAGCAGTTTTCACATCCTCCGCAAAGTATAACAACTCCCTCTGCTCGGCGGACATGTAACTTTCAAACTCGACGAAGAAACCATCGAAGACATAATCCCAGCCCTGCCCGATCAGGATCAGCGGTTTTGGCGGGATGGATTTTACGATCATCAAATTCCACGTCAGTGTGATCTCTGTCAGCGTACCGGGACCGCCCGGCAGTGCAATCGCCGCGTCACAACCTTCGATCAACTCCTGCAAACGGCTCAACAGCGTGTCTTTCTTGCGCTCTTCCTTGACCCATTTGTTAGCGCCGGTCGGACGCCACGCTTCGATCTCGCCGCATGTCACGCCGACAACGTGCCCGCCTGCCTCATGCGCCCCGCGCGAGACCGCTTCCATCGTGCCCATGTAGCCGCCGGTCAACACGGTATGTCCGCGCTGGGCGAGGAGTTTACCGAGTTCGCGCGCCTCTTCGTATGCAGACGAGCCTTCCTTTGGTTGCGACCCGCCAAAAATCGTTATATTCATCCTGCCACATCCCAAGTTCTCGACTTGTTCTTCTCGATCTTCTTCAATACCGCTTCTTCCAAATCAATGCCAGAGATAGAAGCCAATTGCAGAAGATATAACAACACGTCCGCCAGTTCGCTTCCCAACTCATCGCGGTCTTTGATATCGTCGGTGAACTGGAAATGCTCCAGAATCTCAGCCGCCTCGATCGAAAGCGACACCGCCAGATTGCGCGGCGTCTGCGGGCGCTTGCTGTCCGCTTCGTACCAGCCCTTCGACTTCACCAGCGCGTGCATGCGTTCTGTCAATTCGTTGATCGTCAAGTTCATATCGTCCATCGTCTACTGTCCATCGTCAAAAATAAAAACGGCTCACCAGGTCGGGAGCCGTTTGGGCGCGCGGAAGCGAACCTAGCCAGACCTGGAGGGTTTGCACATTCTAGGGGACGGGTTCGGGTTCATTAACATAGGCTGGATTATAAGGGTAAAATTGATTTTATGCAAAAGGATGACGTGCTCCGCCTCCTGCGTGACCCGAACCTGATTCCGTCCGAAAAGCAGACTCTCCTCTCGGACATTGCCGCCCAAGCCGCATCTCTGGGCTTTCCCTGTTACGTCGTTGGCGGCTTCGTCCGTGACCTGTTGCTTCGCCGCCCGGTCAAAGACCTCGATGTCATCGTCGAAGGGGATGCTATCATTCTGGGTAGATCTCTCGTTAAAAAATTCGGCGGCAAACTCACCCCGCACGACGCATTCCACACCGCCATCTGGCATCTACCTGAAACCTGGAGCCTGATACCTGACACCTTAGATCTCATCACTGCTCGCAAAGAGATTTATGAAAAGCCCGGCGCATTGCCGACCGTCACTCCCTCCACCATCGAAGATGACCTGCGCCGCCGTGACTTCACGATCAACGCGATGGCAATCCGTCTGGACGGCGACCATTTTGGCGAATTGCTCGATCCGTTGAATGGACAAAAAGACTTGGAGCAGGGGACGATCCGTGTTCTGCATCCGCGCTCTTTCGTGGACGACCCGACCCGCATCCTGCGTGCCGCCCGCTACGAGGGACGATATTCCTTCAACATGGATACCGCCACGTCAGGCTTGGTCAATGCGGAGGCGCTTCACGTGCTGTCGGGACTTAGCGGGGAACGCATCCGACACGAATTCGACCTCATCCTCGAAGAAGACAACGCCCCCCAAACTATTTTGCGTATAGCCAATTTAGGTGTGTTGAGAGCAGTTCATCACGCGCTTCCGCCTTTCAACCCGCACTACTCGGACTTTCTCGACATGGACGTCAATCTCGACATCCCCGCAGACCGGCGGACGATGGGCTATATGCTCTGGCTGATGGATGAATCCGAGCAGGATGTTATCTCCATTTCGCGGCGCTTGGATTTCACCACCGAGTTGACGCACGCTGTATGGGGGGCAGCGCAATTGAAATGGAGCCTGCCTTTCCTAAAAGATTCCAAACCCAGTGTGTGGACCTACGCGCTGGAAAAACTCCCGCCGCTTTCGATCTACGCGGTGTATCTCGTCTCGCGCGAGGATGCGCTCTTGAGTTACCTGTCTATGTGGCGGCATGTCAAACCGCACACCACCGGTGACGACCTGATCGCCCGCGGACTTGAGCCGGGTCCCAAATTTGGCGAGATTCTCACCAAGCTCCGCGCCGCATGGCTGGATGGGGAAATAGTGAATAAAGAAGAAGAAGATAGATATTTGAGTTCCATTTTACAGATGGGAGAATAGAAATAATTTCAAGCGAAAACTTCCATGTTGCAATCCGCTTGGAAG
>CAYPHR010000357.1:0-2808 GCA_964410375.1 uncultured Anaerolinea sp.
CCAGTAGATCCATGGAAATCTCCTTCCAGTAAATTTGACTGGATTGTATCATCTCGATTTTCACTGCATGCTCCCCCGTTTGGGGGAAAGCCCATCTCATTTCTGCTGCGCGAGAGATGGATCGCAATGTTCGGGCATCTCGGTCAGGAAGGGCGTGAAAACGATACCCCTGCCAATGCCATCTCCCTTGCCGGGACCAGCGCCGGAGGGACCGCTGGGGTGCCCCCAGTAATTACCCTCGGCATTAATGCTTCGCCCCGCCAGAGCGCCGGTGTAATTGAGTTCATTCGGGTCGCCAATGAGGTTATTGGCAAAGCAGGAATCATGGAATTGAATATCTTCGTGAAAATCCTGAAACACGCCGCTGGGATGTGCCTCCAAGGTGGCTTCAAACCCGGGAATCGTCGTCGCCAGTTGAAGGATCGTGGGAAGCTGGGCAACATCATCGAGTGGATTGCCTTCATCGTCACTCGTCCCGTTCATCACCGGGTTGTTGATGTAAATCGCCCCGCCCACAAAATCGGCTTGATTTTGATAAAACTGACTGCGCACGATCGAGACATTAACATGCTCAAGGTGCAAAGCACCGCCGCGATTGCCGGTGTTCACGTTCTTGAGAAAGATGGAATCTTCGATCACCAAAGTGGCACTATCCGCATAGATCCCGCCGCCAATTGCATCCGTGGTGTTACCGATGAACTTTGTATTCGTAAACGTGGATTTGGTCGAGTCGAAATACGCACCGCCGCCGCCAAAGGAAGCATAATTTTCGATGAATTCGCTGTCCCGAACCGTCAGCCTGCCAAAGGTGAAGTAAAAGCCGCCGCCATTACTGGCGCGGTTATTCACAAAACGAACCCGATCCAAAGACATGGATGCATTGAAGGAATAAATCCCGCCGCCCCAGTCTTCCAGCACATCACCATTCTGCAATGTGATATTTTCCAGCGTAAACGTACCGAACATGACCTCGAAAAAGCGGAACGGTTCCGCAGCATCATCGCGTTCAAGCGTAGCGCCATTGCCGCGAATGGTCAACGCGCGCATTACCATTGGGAGTGCATTCCCAACCTCCACTGTGCTGTAAATCCAATCACCTTGCGGCGGAGTTTTATCCGCTTGCGTAAAACGATATACACCCGGCATTAATTCGATGATGGTCTTGTCGGGTATGCCTGCTGCGCAGGTATCTTTCACTTCGCCCGAGTTGGCGGAAAAGATGGCTTCGCCCAATGAACATTTTCCATTTTCAACGAATGGATACACTTCCTGCTCGAGCGTATCCACGTAGATGACGCCTTCGGGCAGGCTGGTTGGAGTGGCAGTGAATGATTCGGTGGCAGCTGCCATCGGCGCGGATGTCGATTCAGAAACAGGAACAGGCGTCGGCGCGGCAGGAACGTCTGATCCAGCAGATTGACATGCCACAGTTGCGAGAGTCAAAATAAGAAACAAGATAAAGATGCGTTGCATACAATTCTCCTAAGTGGGCTGTATTTTCTTTGAAAGGCGGGGTTTGGACAAGTGGGACAAAAGAACTACTCAACTGGTACACTTGCAATATGTCGGCCCTGACCGAAGTCGCATCCCTCTTCCTCAAACTTGGTTTCACAGCCTTTGGCGGACCCGCCGCCCACATCGGTATCATGCACAACGAAGTCGTCGTGCGCCGCAAATGGCTCACCGACGAGGAATTCCTTGACCTGCTCGGCGCGACAAACTTGATCCCCGGACCGAATTCGACCGAGATGGCGATCCACATCGGCTATCGGCGCGCAGGCTGGCTTGGCCTGCTCGCGGGCGGAATTTGCTTCATTGTCCCCGCCACGCTGATCGTGCTGGCGCTGGCATGGTTGTACGTCCGATATGGAACCACACCGCAGCTCGAATGGCTGATGTACGGAATCAAGCCTGTGGTCATTGCCATTATCGCGCAGGCTCTGTGGATGCTCGGCAGCAAAGCCTTCAAAAATAAACTCGGTCTGATTGCGGGGTTTGCTGTTTTCGTTTTGTACTTCCTCGGTTTCAACGAGATCGCCCTGCTGTTTGGCGGCGGCTTTCTGCTTATGCTCATTTCCAACCTGCAACGCCTGCGACACATAAACCCTGCCATCCTCCTTCCGCTGGGCGGCATGACACTTGCACAAAACACCCCCTTTAACCTTTCCACTCTCTTCCTGACCTTTCTCAAGATCGGTTCAGTGCTTTACGGCAGCGGCTACGTCCTGCTCGCCTTCTTGCGCAACGACTTCGTCCTGCGCCTCGGCTGGCTCACCGACCAACAACTCCTCGACGCAATCGCCATTGGACAGGTTACGCCCGGTCCGCTGTTCACCGCCGCCACCTTCATCGGCTACCTGCTCGGCGGCACATCCGGAGCACTGCTCGCCACACTTGGCATCTTCCTGCCCTCTTTCATTTTCGTTTTGATCGTAAACCCGCTGATCCCCATGATCCGGAACTCGATATGGGCAAGCAGTTTGTTAGACGGGGTAAACGCCTCCTCCCTTGGACTGATGGCTGCTGTCACCATCCAGTTAGCCTTCTCCTCGCTGACAGATATCCCGACCGTCCTCATCACCCTTGTCTCGCTCGTATCGCTGCTGCGCTATAAGATCAACTCCACCTGGTTGATCGCAGGTGGAGCATTGACGGGCTTGGTCGTTTCGATGATTCGGTGATCCATCTCATGCCCGTTACCCGCCATTTACTCAAAATCACCTGCATGAGTAACACAAAAGCAATGACAATTTTCCGCAAATATTTACCCTGATTTTCATCGTTTTAGTCCGTGATATAATCGCCCAT
>CAYPHR010000358.1:0-2785 GCA_964410375.1 uncultured Anaerolinea sp.
GCGCCAATGCAAATTGGACGCGGGGCAATGAGGCGCGTCCTGGTTCTAGCCGACCTTGAGGATCTTTACGTTGTAGGTGCCGCCGGGGGTTTCGACCTTCACCGTCTCGCCGACCTTGTGACCAAGGATGGCTTTTCCGATCGGCGATTCGTTGGAAATCTTGCCTTCGCGCGGGTTGGCTTCCGCCGCGCCGACGATGACAAAGGTTTCCGCTTCGAAATTGCCTTCCTTGATGGTCACCTTCGAACCGACCTGAATGGCATCGGTCTTTTTGCCCTTGCCATTGGTCTCTTCGATGATCTGGGCGGTGGCGAGCAAAAGTTCAAGTTCCTGAATACGCCCCTCAACAAAAGCCTGCTCATTCTTGGCGGCTTCGTATTCGGCATTCTCGATCAACTCACCACCCTCCATCGCTTCGTGCAAGCGTTCGGCAACTTCCAACCGTTTGGTGGTACGCAAGTAATCCAGTTCCTCTTGTAACTTTTCAAAACCCTCTTTGGTAAGGAAATTGGTTGTCATGATACTGTCCTGCTCTAATGAATTTTGCATCTCTAAACAGAGATGCAAGTGATTAAAAATTTCCGGGGTTGGTTTCCGGAAAGCGCGCATACTATATCATGATTCAAGGCGGGATTCAAGTCCCAAAAACATTACAGAATTTGCCTAGACAGGGCTCCAGAAGCGGATTCCGCCCGATTCTGCCCAATACCGGCGGATTTTCTCACGCATTTCTTCGGATGTCTCGAACAGGGCGGAGATCTGGGATTCGTAGGCTTCAACCGCCTCCTGCCAGGACCGGACACCTGCCTCGCTGACCCGTTCGACCGTTTCCTTCATCCCAGCGGTGTTCGGGGGCAGGTGCTCGGGCGAGTTGAGCAGATAGGGAATGTCCGCGGCGTAACGCAAAGGGCGACCGATCAACTCCGTGGCACGGCGGGCGAGGATATGGTCCACGTGTTTGCCAATGCCGAATTGACAGATCAGCTCATCGTCCGGTTTGAGGCGGGCGGAGATGGTTTCCGCAATGCGGGCAGGCAGGTCCGCTTCGTCGGGGTGAGGCTCCACGAAAATGTCACCGTACAGCCACTTCCCATCTTTGCCTTGACGATAGATGCAATCGAGAAAATCAAAATGGTGAATGGTCGCGCCTAGGATTTTTGCGGCGTTCGCGTCCTCCTGCCTTCTTCCACGAACGACCTCCTCCGCGGTGGTCATGCCCCATTGATAGTGAAGCACTTGCGCGAACGGTGAAAGTTCGGTGGTCGGCGGCACACCGCACATGATCGTCCAGATCTCGACGGGGTTGCCTGCCTGGGTTTGGTCGTAGATCCAGCCGCCAGCGGAGAGTGCAGCGTCATCAAGGTGGGGGGAAAGGTAGATCCAGCGCATGTCGCATTTTTACCATAAAACGGTAATGGACTTAAGAGACGGAAGCATTTACACTTGGGGAACAGGAACCTTCGCATGAGAGAGCGACGCAAGCAGGAACGAAAAAATCTGATGGCATACACACAGGTTTTCGACCTGTATGGCGGCTTTTTGCTTGGCTATCTCGCAGACCTGACCCAGTACGGTGCCATGGTCATCAGCGAGATTCCGCAGCGGCGGGATACGGAGATCACACTTGCCTTCGAAATTCCGGAACTGCCAAATGTCAGCACGTCCCGCATGACGCTGCCCGCGCGCGTGGTATGGTGCGAACATGACATCAGTCCGCAGTTCTTCAACGTGGGATTTGAATTCAAAGAAGTATCGGACCAGCAAAGATCTTTGATCGAAACCATCATCAAGGAATATGAATTCCGGCGGGACACGCCAAAATAGGCATCCATTTTAGGCGGCGATCGGAAAAGATATCGCCGCCTTTTATGTTAAACTTCGCCCCATGCAAACCGCGAAGACGCTTTTCTTCACAGCGCCAAAGCAAGTGGAAGTCCGTGAGACGCCTCTCCCCCCGCCGAAAACGGATGAGGTGCTCGTGCAGACCGTCTGCTCCGCTGTCAGCGCCGGGACCGAGATGCTGGTATATCGCGGTCAGTTCCCACAGTTGACCGACGCGCACGACGCGGTCAGCAGTGAGTTGAAATATCCGCTGGCATATGGATATGCATGCGTGGGAAAAGTGGTGGAAATCGGGGAGAAAGTGGATAAAAAGTGGGAAAACCGGCTCGTATTTTGTTTTCAACCGCATACGTCCCATTTTGTTTCAAAAATCGATGCTTTATTTTCCATTCCACCATCCGTATCACCAGAAAATGCCTGTTTCCTGCCCAACATGGAAACCGCGGTAAATCTTGTCCAAGACGGCGCTCCCATTGTAGGCGAGCGCGTTTTGGTTCTGGGACAGGGAGTGGTGGGTTTGCTGACCGCTTCGTTGTTGAGTGAGTTTCCGTTGGAGAGGCTGGTAACAACGGATCGATTCGAATTGAGGCGGGAGGCATCGGGTAAGATAAATAAAATCGTGAGTCTCAATATTTCAGAGATTCAAGAACTCTCGTTTGCCTACACGCAAAATAAATTTGACTTGACCTTTGAGCTGACCGGCTCCCCGTCCGCGTTGAACGATGCCATTAAACACACAGCTTTCAGTGGACGGATCGTCATCGGTTCGTGGTATGGACAAAAACAGGCGGAGATCGACCTCGGCGGTTCATTTCACCGTTCGCGCATAAAATTGATCGCTTCGCAGGTCAGTACCATTTCACCAGAGTTAAGCGGACGCTGGGACAAGGCTCGCAGGTTGGAGGTCGCATGGGATGCGCTGGAAAGGATCCAGCCTGAGAAG
>CAYPHR010000359.1:0-2783 GCA_964410375.1 uncultured Anaerolinea sp.
CATAGTCATTGGGAATAAAAAACTCCCCCATCGTTGGGGGAGTTTTCACTGTCCAGATGGATAGGCGATCATTCCTTCATAAACAACCTTTCAAAACCGGGATAGGCTTTCAAGGGGATCAACTCGAACGTGATCAACTGATTCTGGACGAATGGCAGCGTGGACAACGCCTCCCGCGCCACCTCCACCGATGAACATTCCAGCACCAACACCGCCTCGCTTCTGTCCGCGCGGAAGTTTGCTTCTCGAATCACCCCAGCCTGAACCAACGCCCAAACCTGATGCGCTTCGTCTTTGGCATACTCCTGAAATCCCTCAGCTGTTGCGTTGGGAAGTTCGTGTTCGAGCGCGAGGATCTTCATCCCTACTTTCCCTTTTGCCGGATGTACTCCGTCACATCCACGTTGTATTTCACTTCCTCGAGCATGAACACTGCCCACGGAATGCCCTGATCGAGCCATGTCGCGGAACCGACGGAATCAAGTTGCGTCCCCTCGATCTTCTTCCCAGGAACACTTCGGGTGATCCACAGGATCTTCTTCGCGGCGGGTCCGCTGTCACGGTAGCGCATGGCTTCCATGCTGTCGAGCAGGTTCGTGTCGGGGTTGAAGCGCATGACAAAGTTCTCCTCGACATCGCCAAACGGAACAAACATCAGCGCGGTATGATCGTCCACCGCTTCCCATCTCACGCGCGGATCAGTGATCCAGATCGACGGGAACCACGCCGCCTCCGCCCAAACCGCCAGATTGGCGGCTTGACTGGTGGCGGGGTCGTTCTCCAGCGTGCCGATGACGGGAAGCTCGAACAGGCTGTGCCCATCCACATACCTTTCGTTGACCTTCATGAACGGGATGCCGAACCACGTCGCCTCGATGTAATGACGATAGTCCTGCCCCGCGTTGTGGACGAAGATGAAGCGCGCCGGGAATTTGACACCAAAGGGACTGATCACGGCTCTTCCCTTGATTACGGCTGTTTCCACGACTGGGACCTGATCGCCATACACGGTTTTGTAGAAACGCTCCACCGGCACAGGCAAGCCCGCGGGTAATGGGATGGTCTCTGGCTCTGGCACTGTTTCCGCATACGGCTCAAACGCTCTCGGTTTGACCTGTAATCCCAGCCAGCCGAGTAGGAAAATGATGACGAGAATACACAGGATGATGAGTACGATCTTCATTTGGCTTTCTTCCAACTCACCGCAATCACATAGATCAAGGCAACTTCGAGCAATATCTGCGCAATCTTCGAGACCAACCCGCCAGATGAGAACATCACAGCAGGACGATTCTGGTACATGCTGAAGAAGAACAGGACGACCAGTGCATTGATGAACGCGCCGAAGAGCAACAGCCAGCGGTTGCGGAGCAGGATGAGCAAGCCGCCGAGGACATAGCATCCCGCCGCGACGTAGATGATGCCCGCGGGCTTTTCGTCCACTTGCAGGTCGCCGACGCCGAGGACGTTGAACTGCATCAGGAGGTAGGACAGGGCGGTGAGGAATGCCAGCGCAACGGCAATCCATAGGATGCGGTTATTGTTGGTATTTGATCGTTGAAGTGTGTTCATGATGAAATCCTTTTCGTGTCGAACGTCCCGAAGGTTTAAAACCTTCGGGACGCTATTGTTATTCGGAAACACTACGGAAGAACTTGACCGTCAGACCGATGGCGAAGGCACCCATTACCACCCATGAACCGATCATGCCAATGTATACGCCGATGGGGAAGACGAATCCCGCCAGCGTTTGGCTGATGGTTTGCCCGATGACCACGACGCCGATGAGCGTACAAAGGATGAGCAACGGCGCGGCGAGGAGATAACCCAACGGCTTTCGTTGCAGGAGGTAGATGCCTGTGATCACACATGCCGGGGTGATGACCGCCGAGTCGAATCCATGCGTGAACATCGTTGTGTACGGACCCAGGTTTGCAGGCGCCTGACCCGTCATCAGCGGACCGATCAACTCGCTGAGCCAGAGCATCAAGGTGCCGAGTCCCGCCACGAACATGAAGATGGCGATCCCGCGGCGCGGCATCCCAGAAGTCACTTTGCTGGTGAGATATTGCGTATCGAAGGACGTCAGCGCGAGGATCGTGGCGAACAAGGCAGCGGCAAATAACGCTGTGTAGACCAGAAACAACGAGTTGAAGATCGCTGAGAAGGTGTACGTCACGCCAAGATAAAGGAAATACAATAGTATTCCGATCAGGAAAATGCTTCCGCGCAGAGAGTTGCGACGATAGGACAGGTAACTGACTATCAACATCGGCAGGCTCACGAACAGGGTGACCACATCCGTGCCTTTGAAGATTGCGGCGACAAAGGAGGAATCATGACGATAGATGCCCTGTCCATAAATTTCGACAGTGTCGCCATAGACCGTCGTGAACGGAAACGGACCGTCCCCGCCTCCCGAGAACAGACCCACTCCCGCAATCATGATCGCGAGGACGGCGATCAAAGGGATGAGCCAGTGAAGAGCAGAATTTTGTTTCATTTCACCTGTCTTTTTTTAGCAATACCATGACCGATAGGGTTGCACCGAAGAGCAGCACGGCAAACATGACAATGAATGCCCATTGCCCGAGTTGGGCAAAATAGCCGGAACTGTTGATCTCGCTATAAATCGCCATGCCGAGCGCAACAAGCAGAGTCTTCTCACCCCACGAGGTCGACCGAAGTGTCCCAATGCCGCCCGCAATCAATGAAAACGCCAGCAATAGTTCCGCCGATATATGGAAACCAAATGCCCACGGGGTTGTTTGCAATTCAGGAAC
>CAYPHR010000360.1:0-2757 GCA_964410375.1 uncultured Anaerolinea sp.
TAGCGCGCTTGCTTTGGGAGCAAGAGGTCGTAGGTTCGAATCCTATCGCCCCGACAATATCAGAGGCACGGAGGCGGCTCTTCGCGCCTTTTTTCTTTAACAGGATGTGTTAAAATTGTCAGAGAGGTCATTTATGGCAAACAAGTATGACGGTGTCATCGAAGCAGTCCGCTATAAAAATGGACAGATCAGCGTGGTGCGCGCATTCGAGCGGCGCGGAGCAGCGTTTTCCGATTGGGTTTTGCTTGACCGTAAATCGCTTTTGGACCGCCTGCAAAAGGGAAAGCAATTTGTGACCGGCTCGCGAAAAGAACTGATGGCAGGCACATTTGAGGTCGGAAAATCTGTCAAACTGGTCAAGCAGGACGAGCGCGAGTGGATCACAACCCGTGAGAACGCAGAACGCGACGAACTTGAGCAGGTGCCTCACTTCTAACCGAAAATCGCCATGAGAATCATTGACAAAACCCCCTTCCAGGATGGAAACGGAAATATCGGTTTGATCCAGCGTGTGCAAGGTACGCTGAAATATGGCTTGAACTGGTATCCCGAACTGGAGGCACAGAAGAAGGTCATCCCGCTGTTGGACCGCGTGCTGGATAAAGGCTTTGTGCTGATCCGCAATTTCACTCTGCCGTATAGCGAGATCGTGCTTCCCGTCATCCTGATCGGTCCGGGGAGTATTTCCATCATTGCTGTGACGCCCGTTAAGGGTCAATTTGAAGCCAAAGGTATCGACTGGAATAACGTCAACAGCGACGGCACAACCACTCCAGCCCGCCGAAATTTGATCGATTTGGTCACCAAACTGGCGCGTGCGTTCCAGAAATATCTGGAGCGGAAAAAGATCCGTCTGCCGGTGCAGATCGATTCTGTCATCATCTGCAGCGACCCGGGTGCGCAGGTGGAAGCCATGCGTCCAATGGCGCGCGTGGTCCGCAGTGACGCCATCAAGCAGTTTGCCAACTCGCTGTTGCAGGCGCGTCCCATGATGCGAAATGACACCGTCTATGCGCTTGCGGATCGGATCATTGACCCTGAGTACAGCACATCCGACGAAGGCATGTACATCACCGATGAATCCGGGGCTGCATCCTTGCGCGCGCAATCCATCTTCAATGCCGGCGAATCGGATGAGTTCGATCCCAACGACCTGGGGATCTTTCGAGATGCCGCCGCGAATACAGATACCATCCCGCCCCACCTTCAAGAACCCAATCCCGCCCGCCCGCGCCCAAAACAGGTTCCGGCAAAAAAACGAATCCTCGGCATGACCACCACCCAGTTCATCATGCTGGCAGGCATGCTTGTTGTGGAATGCTGTGTCCTGATCGGCGCCGTCGCCGTATACTTCCTTTTCATGACATCATAAACTTAAATTGAAAACACCTTTTCTATCCATTGTCATCCCGGCGCATAATGAAGAGGACCGCCTGCCAAACACGCTTGAAAAGATCTACAAGTTCCTCGAAACACAAGATTATTCATATGAAGTTATCATCGTCGAGAACGGAAGTTCCGACCACACGCTTGAACTTGCGCAGGAATTCGCTCAAAGCCGGCCAACTCTGCGCGTCCTTCAGGAACAGAAGCGCGGAAAAGGAAACGCTGTCAAGCGCGGCATGTTGGAAGCGCACGGCGACTACCGCTTCATCTGTGACGCCGACCTGTCCATGCCCATCGAAGAATTACAAAAGTTCATCCCCCCTGCCCTCCAACAATTCGACATCGCCATCGCCTCCCGCGAAGCTCCCGGCGCAGTCCGGTATAACGAACCCCCTTATCGCCACATCGGCGGACGCGCAGTCAACTTCATCATCCAATTGCTCATCCTGCCGGGCTTGAACGACACGCAATGCGGCTTCAAATGCTTTCGCGCAGAAATCGCCGAAGCGATCTTCCGTCAACAAACGCTTGCGGGCTGGTCTTTCGACATCGAAATCCTCTATCTTGCGCGCCGCAAAAAATTCACCATCAAAGAAATCCCCATTCACTGGTACTTCGACGCCGACAGCAAGGTCAGCGCCGTACGCGACGCCGTCCGCATGATCAGCGACATCTTCCGCATCCACCTCAACGCCATCCGCGGCAGGTATGATCTCACCTCCTGATCTGACCCACGAACAAAAACTCTGGAACGCCTACGAACACATCGCAGGATTGGACGAAGCCGGACGCGGCGCACTGGCGGGACCGGTCTGCGTCGGAGCGGTCATCCTGCCAAAAAAACCGTCGCTTCTTTCCCGGACTTTGAACCGGGCTCGCGATTCCAAGCAGATGACTCCCCGCGAGCGGATCCAGCTTGCACCGCAGATCAAAGCATCTGCCATCGCCTGGGGCATCGGCTTCGCCTCCGCCGAAGAGATCGACCTGCTCGGAATCGTCCCCGCCACACGGCTCGCCGCCAGCCGCGCCCTTGCAGCGCTTCATCTCATTCCGCACTTCCTGCTGACCGATTTCCGCCTCGAACTCCCCGAATTGGACATTCCCCAAACTGCGCTCGTCAAAGGCGACCAGCGTTCGTTGAGCATCGCAAGCGCATCCATCCTCGCAAAGACCGCCCGCGACGAACTCATGACCGAACTGGATATCCAATACCCGGAATATGGCTTCTCCCGTCACAAAGGCTATGGCACGCGCCTGCACAGCGGAAGGATCACCCAACTGGGACACTCCCCCATTCACCGAAAAACATTCAAGTTAAAAAAATAACGCGAGATTTCATCTCGCGTTATCCGATTATCGCCGCGGAAGCCC
>CAYPHR010000361.1:0-1082 GCA_964410375.1 uncultured Anaerolinea sp.
TCCAATTGGCGGGTGGTCTCGAGCACAACCTGCTTGCCGTGATGATTGGTGCCTTCGTAGTGACCAGTAAGACCAACCTTGTTGATATATTCGCCGCCCTTGGCGGTATAGGCAGAGGGGACTTCGTCTTCGGGGAAGATGGCGTTGAAGGGGCATTCAGGGACGCAGGCACCGCAATCGATGCAGGTATCGGGGTCGATGTAAACCATCGGGAAACCGTCCACCGGGTTGCCGGGTACGATGCATTCCACGGGGCAAACTTCAATACAACCACGGTCGCGCACGCACAGGCTTGTAATAATGTGAGTCATGATTTTTTCTCCTTGTGGGATTATGGACAACGTGATAGTTCTATTATAACTAGGTTTAGGCGCGTGGCAAGGTGGAAAATAAAAAATCCCCTTGGCAAGCCCGCCAAGGGGATTTTGGAATAACACATGCTATTTTGCGGCGAATTTCGCGGCAACCGCATCCCAGTTGATGACGTTCCAGAAGGCGGTGATGTAATCGGGGCGGCGGTTCTGGTAGTTGAGGTAGTAGGCGTGTTCCCACACGTCAAGCCCGAGGATGGGGGTCAAGCCGTCCATCAGGGGTGAATCCTGATTGGCGGTCGAGATCACGGCGAGTCCGCTGCCCTTTTTGACGAGCCAAGCCCAGCCGGAGCCGAAGCGCGTGGTCGCGGCGGCGGTGAATTCCGTTTTGAAGTCGTCAAAGGACTTGAAGGAGGCATCGATCGCCTTGGCAAGATCACCGGAGGGCGCGCCGCCGGCGTTGGGTCCCATGATCTCCCAGAACAGGTTGTGGTTGTGCGTGCCGCCGCCGTGATTGCGGACTACGCCGCGCACCGCTTCGGGAAGCGAGTTGATGCCGCCCAGCAGTTCTTCGAGCGATTTACCCTGCAGTTCGGGAGTCTTTTCGACCACGTTGTTCAGGTTGGTGATGTAGGTCTGGTGGTGTTTGGTGTGATGGATCTCCATCGTGCGCGCATCAATGTGCGGCTCGAGGGCGTCGTATGCATAAGCGAGTTTGGGAAGTTCAAAAGCCATTCGATTCTCTCCTTGGTTGGGATTATGTTTTATAAC
>CAYPHR010000361.1:1092-2749 GCA_964410375.1 uncultured Anaerolinea sp.
AGCGGCTCACGTACTCGGCGGTGTCTCCGTCTGCGCAACGCAGCACAAGCCATACTTTTTGATTTTACCTTGTAACCATCCAGTCTGCAAGAATTTGGACAATTATTATACAAAAATCATATAAATTGATGGATTTTTCGTGACCGAAGCCCGCGTGCGCCTTATCCTGCCATTAGCCATCCTGCTCGCCATCCTCGCTGTTTCGACAGCGAGCATTTTTATCCGTTATGCACACAGCGACGGCGCGCCTTCACTCGTGATCGCCGCCTTGCGCCTGACCTTCGCGACCATCCTCATCGCGCCAATCGCACTGAGCCGCCATCTGGACGAAATCAAACGCTTCACCCGGACCGAGATGCTGCTCGGCGGTTTCTCAGGTATTTTCCTCGCCGTACACTTCGCCACGTGGATCAGTTCGCTCGAGTACACCAGCGTGGCGAGCTCAGTGGTGTTCGTGAGTACAGGTCCGTTGTGGGTGGCGTTGCTCTCGCCGATGCTGTTGAAGGAGAATCTCTCGCGGACAGCCGTTTTCGGGCTGGCGCTCGCTTTGGTCGGCGGGACAATCATCGGTTTGGCGGATGCGTGCACATGGAATGCAGGTCTGACCTGCCCCGCGCTCGGGGACATTTTGCAGGGACGGACGATGTGGGGCAACTTCCTGGCGCTGGCTGGCGCTTGGACGGTGACGGGGTATCTCATCATCGGGCGGAAATTGCGCCCGCAGATGTCATTGATGTCGTATATCTTTCTCGTCTATGGCTTGGCGGCAGTCATCCTGCTGGTCTTTATGTTCGCCAGCGGATATTCCCCGTTTGGTTATTCGCCGCGCATCTACGGCTGGATCTTCCTGCTGGCGGCGGTGCCGCAATTGCTTGGACATTCGACGTATAACTGGCTGTTGAAGTATCTATCCGCGACGCTGGTGGCGGTGGTGACGCTCGCGGAACCGATCGGTTCGGCGGCGCTGGCGTATGTGTTGTTGAATGAGACGCCAACACTGGGCGTGATGGCGGGCGGGGCGTTGATCCTGCTTGGTATTTATCTGGCATCGAGACAGGCGTAAGTGAAGATCATCATCATGGGTGTGTCGGGGTCGGGAAAGACCACGGTCGGCAGACTGCTGGCGCAGGAACTGGGCTTGCGGTTCTTCGATGCGGACGATTTCCACTCCGATGCGAACCGCATGAAAATATCTCAGGGCATTCCACTGGACGATGAAGACCGCGCCGAATGGCTGGCGGCGCTGAAAGCCGTCCTGCAGGAAAATGCCGACTGTGTGCTGGCATGCTCGGCGTTGAAAGAGGCGTATCGCGGCATCCTGCGGGTGGACAAGGACGTGCGCTTCGTCCACTTGACGGGGACGTATGAACAGATCGAAGCGCGCATGGCACTGCGCAGGGAGCATTATATGCCGGTACAATTGTTGAAGAGCCAGTTCGAAACGCTCGAAGAACCTGCGGACGCGCTGTGAGTTGACATCATGCGCGCGCCGCAGGAGATCACTGCCATTATCCGCAAAGGGCTCGACCTATGAAACTCCCCGCTCACTTGCATCTCGACCAGCACAATATCCCCTATGAGGCGCGTAGTTTCCCGCCGGACACGGAAAAGGGCGCGGCGAACGTCGCCATGGCGCTCGGTTTTCCCGAACGGCAGG
>CAYPHR010000362.1:0-2740 GCA_964410375.1 uncultured Anaerolinea sp.
TTTCCCAGAACCAACGCGATCGGCTTACTTAATCCGTGATCTTTTAATGACACATTTCCGGCGGAGTCTGTCCCGACAAGGCTAATGTTATTTCTTTGTTTTTGTTCTTCCACCCAGCGTTCCAATTCCTGCATGGATTGAATGTTGATGATCTTCGAGTGGAAAATGCTGCCCAGGCTTGCGCGGATGACCTTGGGATCGAAGATATCGATCGCATGCCCAATGATGAAGATGGCATCGACCTCGAAAGAGTTCGCCGAACGGATCAATGAGCCGAGGTTTCCGTGATCGCTTGGCCGGTCAAATATCAGAATGAACGGCTTTTCAGGCAGGGATAACTCATGCAGGCGTATCGGTGCGACTTTTGCAGTAATGAGCATTTCCGACGGTTCTTCCCGGTCGCAAAACTCTTTGTAAAGCTCAAATGGCATTTCGAGCAGTTGGGCATTGCAGTCCCTTATCAAATGTTTTCCCCAATTCGATAATCTTGTTTCGTCATAAATAATGATCCTTGTGATCTCCAAACCGGCGTTGACAGCCTGTTTGATGGATTCGATCCCCTCCACGAAAACCTCGCTGGATTTATGCCGTTTCAGCCGGTTGAGCTTGAGCGCCTGGATGATCTGGTATTCGGAATTCCTTGTGCGGACGAGCATTTTCTTCATCTTTTGTTCCCTGCTTGAGTTGTGATGCTTTTTTCAAAACAGACGCTGTTTTCAATTCCCGCATACTGTCCATAATTTGGGATGATTGTATATCCGTTCTTCTTGTAAAGTTCGATGGCTTCAGGTTGTTTCTTTCCGGTTTCAAGGACACATTTTTCATAGGACATCTCAGCCGCCCATTTCTCCAACTCGGTCAGGACCTGACTTGCGATCCCCTTGCCTCGGCTTTCAGGGATCGTATACATCCGTTTGATTTCCATGATCTTTGGTTCATACTCCTTGATTGCCCCGCAGCCGACAGGGCGTTCGCCTTCGTACGCAACGACCACATGTTTGATCCTGTCGATCTTGTTGAATTGGGCATAGAATGCGTGTTCGTTACCATCTCGTTCAACGAGATCTGCATCGAGGAAACCGACAAGTTCAATGAAATCCTGGTCGTCCGAGTTGGTTCGTATGATTTGTACCATTTCTAAGATTCCTAGTTTTATTCGTTTATGGATAAAATTCAACAAGCCAATTATACTCATGCCAATGATATCGTCTCCCCTCGCCCTCGTCACCGGCTCCGCCCACCGGCTCGGCAAAGCCTTTGCCTTGTCGCTTGCGCGCATGGGATATGCCATTGCCCTGCATTACCGCGACTCGGTGACCGAAGCCGAAAAGACGGTGGATGAGATCCGTGCCCTCGGTGTGGATTGTCTCCTCATCCGTGCGGACTTGACCGTGCCGGAAAAGGTGGATTTTCTCTTCTCGCTTGTGGATGAGTTTCACGCGCCGCTCAAGGTCGTCGTCAACTCGGCGGCAGTCATGCTCGCGGGGAATCCGCGCGAACTTGAATTACACGACTGGGATGCTTCCATTGACCTCAATCTGCGCGCGCCGTTTCTCGTTGCCCAGCACGCTGCCAAACGCATGACCGACGGCGGGCTGATCGTCAACATCACCGATATTGGCGCGCAAAAAGCATGGAGTCTCTACCCATCCTATACCGTCAGTAAGGCAGGTCTGGAATCATTGACCAAACTGCTCGCCCGTGCCTTTGCGCCAACTATCCGTGTCAACGCCATTGCGCCCGGCTTGGTACTTCCTTCCGGCGTGGTAAGCGAAGACGTGTGGAACAGGCTCGTCGAGCGCCTGCCTCTCAAACGCGCCGCCCGCCTCGACGAGATCACCTCCGCTCTCGAATTTCTCATCAAAAACGAGTATATTACGGGGCAGACCATCATCGTAGATGGCGGATATTCTTTAATTTGAATCATAGATAAACACACTTCATGACTCTGTTTCAACGAAACCGCACCCTCTGGGTTGACCTTTTATTTTCCATCCTCCTGCTCGCCTCCACCCTCTATTACGCTTTTAATTTCATCGACTTTTCCATCCCGCCCTTTGAAGATGCCGCGATGATCATGCGTTACGCCCAGCACCTTGCGGGCGGTCACGGCATTGTGTGGAATATCGGCGAAGCGCCCGTGGATGGTGCCACCGACTTTCTGTTTATGGCTGCATCCGCCGCGCTCATCAAACTCGGCTTTACCGTCGGGCAGGCAGTGCGCGGCATCGGCTTCGTCTCCCATCTGCTGACCGTCCTGATCATCTACTGGACGAACCGCCGCATTCACAACGGAAACATTCCCTTCTCTTTTTTAAGCGGACTTTATCTCGCCGCTGGTTCAGGACTCTCCTACGTCTCCGCCTATTTCGGGACGCCTTTCTTTGCCCTCGCCGCCGCCTCCACCTGGACCTTGGGCTTGCTCCTGATGCGTGAGCAGAATCCACGCTGGTGGCTTTCACTCGCCTTCGCCCTGAGCGGACTTGTCACTGGCTTGATCCGCCCCGAAGGCGTGATCCTCGCCTCGTTGATGCTGCTTGCCGTTGTCGTCATGCGCGGGCTGAAGAACTCCATATCTATTATCGTCATTTTCGGCGCGATTTTCTTATTCCTTGGCGGCGCATATTTCCTCTGGCGCTGGGATTATTTCGGTTACCCGTTGCCCAATCCGTTCTACAAAAAGGGCGAGGGCGGCTGGAGTTGGAACACGTTCGAAATTTCCATGCTGAATACTTTGCGG
>CAYPHR010000363.1:0-2720 GCA_964410375.1 uncultured Anaerolinea sp.
AATCCACTTGACAAATTAGAACAAATGTTCTATATTAAACACATCTACATATCCCACCCATGGTTCCAAAAAGGAGATGTCCCATGAACCGTCCACTCAAAATCCAATTGATGCCGTTCATCAGGAATATATCGTTGAGCCGCGGCGCGATCTTTGGCGGTATCCTGATTGCGGCGCTGCTCGCCTTTGAGGTTTCGAATTACGCCATCACTTCGTACACCCTGCGCGACATCCTCGGCGACCTACAATTTGCAGGCGTACGCTGGGCATCCATCCTCGCCTTCGCCTTCTGCGGCATCGACTTTGCAGGCATTGCCCGCATCTTCACGCCCGAGCAGGGACGCGACGAACCCGTTGAAATCTACTATCTCTTTGGCGCGTGGCTGCTCGCCGCCGCATTCAATGCCATGCTCACCTGGTGGGGTGTTTCGATCGCCATTCAAAGCCATAACGTTCAGGGCGGCGCGCTGCTCGGTCAGGCGACCATGACCAAAGTCGTTCCCATTCTTGTGGCGGTCATGGTCTGGTTAATCCGTGTCCTCATCATCGGGACTTTCGCGGTTGCAGGGGAACGTCTCTTCACCCTTGCGGATGCGAATGACCGCTATTCCACCTACCGCAGCCAGCCTGCCTACTCCGCGCCTCAACCCCGGACCTCGAACCTGCCCTCCACCAGTTATCCTCGTCCTGCACCCAAACCGCGACCTGCGCCCGCCTCCGGCTATAACGTGAACATCCCCGAACCGACCTATCATCCCGTTGGCATGAGCGCCATGAGCCGCAACAGCAATTCCACTTCCGTTCGGAGGTAGCCCTTGTAAACAAAACAAGGTTTCGTTTCCTCTCCTTCCATCCAACCGCTGGGACGCCCGAAAGGGCGTCTCATGCGTTTATTCGAACTCGTCCAGCGTGCTTTCGCCGTGTGTCAGGACATATAGTCCGCGCGGCGTTCCTTCTTTTCCATCAAAGACAAAATCGGTAATGATGTATCCCTTTGCAAAAGCGGTCTCGAACAATTCGCGGGTGAAGAAACGCCAGTCGCGGGCGAGCGCGAAATCCTTTGACTTGAGTTCCATGAAATCGTTGGGGATCTCCGCTAATACGAGACGTTCCTCAAGGGGAGGCAAGTGTTCGGGCGGTTGAGGCAGGTCGAAGGTCCGATATTGAAGCGTGTAAAGCGGGCGTAGTCCGCTGCGGGCGACATGGGTCATCTTAAGCGTTGGGCGCGGACGTTTGCTGAGTCTGCTTTCGACACGGCGGGTGTTGATCCACCAATCCACTTGGAATCTGTCGGAGGGTAATCCGGCGTTGAGACCGTCGCGCATCTCCCCGTATTCAGAGCGGCGATACGTGGTGCAGACCGCGCCGAGTTTGGCGATGTTGAGATGTGCGTTGCGGCTGAGCAGGGGATCATACGTCCAGGTGATGTGGTCGAGCCCTTGGTGGCGGACCATTTGCCATTGTGCGCGTTTGAGCGCGAAGCCGATGCCGCCGTCGCGGTGATCGGGGTGGATGCCGAGCATGTGCGAGCAATGTTTGGCGCGCGGACCGTCGGGTGTTTCTTCCAACCCGGGAAAGCCGAAGATGAAACCGACGATCTTTTCCTCGACGAACGCTCCCAATACCAGCCCGCCGTTGTGCACGGCGGTGATGAGCATGTGCAATGGAACAACATCCGTTTCGGAGCCTTGCCATACCTCGCGCTGGATCTGCTCGACGAGGCGCATTTCTTCGGGAGTTTCGATGAGACGGATCTGAAATGGGGTCATGTTTTTCGTACAGCGGAAATTCGTTTTGCAACCGCATCCCAGGCGCGTCGATACCAGGGCGGCTGAATGAGGTAATCGAGACGATAGGAGAAACGCGCGGGCATCAGCCCGAAATGACGCGGCATGGAATCCACGGCGGTGGTGCGGTTGACGGCAAAATAATCCAGCCAGAAGGATGAGACGGGGAAGCGCGGCATGATGCCTTCCAGAAAAACGGTCAACGCGCGCATGGTGATCGGCGAAAGCGGCAGGAGAAAACGCCGGTTATTTGTAACTTCCATAATGATCTCAACGATCTCTCGCAGGGTGAAAAACTCGTTGCCGCCGATCTCGTACACCTGATTGAGGGTGTCATCATTTTGCAGTGCCCAAATCAAACAAGTGACAAGGTCCTCGACCCAGACCGGCTGGACAACCGAACGTCCGCTGGATGGGATCGGGAATATCCCGACCGATGAGCGGATCAGTTTCACAAGGTTATTCGTGAGATGGTCTTCAGGTCCGTACACTAGCGAGGTGCGGATGATGGTATATGGCGTTTTCCCGTCGCGGATGTACTCCTCTGCGATCCCCTTGGCTTTGAAGGCGGGATAGCCCGAAGCGCGCGCCGCGCCAAGGTGGCTGACGTAGACGAATCGATCCACGCCGGCATCTGCCGCCGCTTCGACGAGGTTCTGCGTCCCTTGAATGTCCGTGGCAAGCAGGTTGCCACGGCTGCCTTGATTCTCCGCGCTGGCGAGGTGGATGACCGTTTCCACATCGCGCATGGCGGCGCGCAGACCGCGCGTATCCGCAAGCGAGACGACTGCCACTTCGACGGGGACGCCTTTGGGCAGGCGCGGGGAACGCGGCGAAGGGCGGATCAACGCGCGGAGCGGGTATCCGATGGAGGATAACTGGCGGACGAGCGCGCGACCGATGAATCCAGTCGCGCCGGTGATGAGAATCATG
>CAYPHR010000364.1:0-2713 GCA_964410375.1 uncultured Anaerolinea sp.
CCGTGCTTTCACATGCCAGCGCAGAAACGATACTGCTATCCAGCCCGCCGCTCAGACTGACACCCACAGGGACATCGGCAAGCAGGCGTTTATGCACCGCCTCGCGTAATGTGGATTTGATGAGCGGCAGGGATTGCTCCTCGCTTCCATCGAACGGTTTGATGGTCTTCTCAACTTTGTAGAAACGCTTCCACCCGGACTTTGAATGGTACCAGTGACCCGCGGGGAAGATTTGCACCTTGTCCACTTTCCCCTCGAACGCCTTGATCTCGGAGGCGAAGTACATCTGGTTCCCGTCCGCGCCGAAGCCGAGGTAGAGCGGCTTGATGCCGAGCGGGTCGCGCGCCAGCAGGTATTCTCCGTTCTGATAAATAACGAAGGCGAACATGCCGTCGAGCAGTTTTACGAAATCGGGTCCGAACTTTTTATAAAGGTGCAAAAGCACCTCAGTATCCGAAGTTGTGTTCAGGGCGACGCCTGAAAGATATTTGGCTTGCAGTTTGCGGTAGTTGTAGATCTCACCGTTGAAGGCGATCCACGTGTCTTCGTATTGCATGGGTTGATGTCCGCCCTCGACGTCCAGAATGGCGAGCCGTGCATGTCCGATAGATGCATGTTTCAGATCTTTCACACCGTTTCCATCGGGTCCGCGGTGCGAGAGTTTTTCGATCATGGATTTGACGTTTCCATTTGCTGGTTGACGTAATACGCCAGCGATTCCACACATAATTTAATCTCCTTGGTTTTGATTTTTTCATGAAGACTTCGGAAGTTGACTTCCGAAGTCCGTTTGAACATTAGTTGTCGATCACGCCTTCCTGCACAAAACGTGTCAGTTCACTGACGCTCCATTGCTCGATGCCGAGTTTTTCCACGGTGCGTCCGCGCCTCCAATAATCGGTGCGGTGGATGATGCTGCCGATTTTGATGATGCTTTCCATCGCGCCGACGGCGACCCCGTAGCGTTTGCCGAGCGAGGCGATCGGCACAAGGCTCATGGGGATGTCTTCAAACAGATAGCGATGATTCAACGTCGGCGGCGCCTTGATGCCGTAATAGCCAGGCTGATTATGGATCGCTTCATGCAAGTCCACGCCTGTGGTGTCGTAGGCGAGTTTGAGCCACTCTACAGCCGTCCGCGCGCGGATTCCCAACGCCGAAGCGACGGTGACACGCTCACGGTCGAGCACTTCCAACATACGCGCCACGGATGGAGTCACGCCATCGATATAGAACTGATAGTCGCCGTGGGTGGCTTCGATCCAGCCTGCGTTGAGCAGTGTCAGCGCGGGATGGAAGATCGCGCCCATATTGTTGAGGCTGGTGTGGATGACATCCACGCCGTCAAAAAATTGCGGATATGCGTCCTTGATGGCGTCGAGCACGAGTTGAGTCCGCGTGGCAGGCAGCGCCGCCAATGGCAAGGCTTCCTTCATACGGAAGATACGCGCCGCGGCGGGACCATCCGAACGGGAGGCGTAAATGAACGTCTCGGCTTCGGCGATGGTAACATCCGCCTTACAGCCACGGTCGCGGATGACCTTTGAGACTTCCAGCGCACCGCAAGTACGACCGGGATGTAGAAGGATGATCTGACCGTCTGCAAGATGTGGTGCCATGGCAGCAGCGATCTCTGCGTGCGCAGACGAAGGCAATTCGTCCATGATGACTTCCACGCCTTTAATGGCGTCGCCGATCTGGTCGGTGACCAATGCCAGTTTGCCGAATCCGTGTGGCACGTTCTCGTCGCCGTCCAATTCGATGCCGCCGCGTTTTTGGATGACTTCGATATGACTCATCGTGCGGTTGTAGAGCGTAACAGTGAAGCCCATCAATGCGAGATGTGCCGCCATCGCCTTCCCGCCGTGTCCTGCCCCAATGACCGCGAATTTTTTTGCCATGTTGAACCTCCTTGTGAGTTTTGTAGGTCACGTTGAAAACGTGATCTACTGTTTCATTAGCTGCTCGATTCGCTTCTTTTCCGAAATCGGCTTGCCCTTTTTATCAACGACCACACTCGCACCCTCCACGATGCGCGTGAGCACTTGTCCGCGCCCGAACTTGTTATTACGCAGTTGCGGCGCATCCATCAAGCCGGAAGTGACGGCTAAGGTCAACGTCGCAGGATCAGTGAGCGGGTCGGAGGAAGCGGCGGAGAGTCCGCGGATCGCATCCAGTAAAAGATTCGCATCCTTCACCAATTCCTTCACGCGTTTTTGAATCGCGGGGTCTTTCGTCATATCAGGCGCGCCCATCGCGTTACTGATCGCGCGGCGGACGATCTTGCTGGCTTCGATGACATCATCGCCTGTGGCGGCGTGATCGGCTTCGGTGTGACCGACGATGTGATAAATATCGGGCTTGAGCGCCATTTGCAGATAGGTGGCGGCGGCGAGATGCCCGCGCGCCGCGTCAGTATCGAGCGGATGCGAGAGCAAGCCGATGCGGGTTTGTTTGAGCACGCGGAAGTTTTCATTCTCCAACGGCTTGACCATTGCAATGACCGCCAGCATCTTCGCCAGATCCATCGCATCTGAAAGACCCGGCGGACTGTTGAACATCATCTGCGCGATGTAATCCTTCACGCCGAAAGCGCGCGCGTTATACGCAGACAAAAACGCCGAGACCACAAACGTCACATCCGACGAATCGCGCATACCCCAGTGATGCGGCTCGTTGAGTTCAACGGGAATATTATTCTCACCGTACCACT
>CAYPHR010000365.1:0-2702 GCA_964410375.1 uncultured Anaerolinea sp.
AAACGAACGCATACCAGATGAAGTTATAAACCATACGACCGGCGTTAGCCGGTCGTGTGGTTGATTATAGGTCCACCAGATATTTCTCGGTCGCCTTGCTTAGATCCGAGTATTCGCCGCGATATTCCTCGGGCAGGAGTTTGGCAATGCGGTACATCATCTCGTCCGCGATCTGCTGGCGGATCTCGGCGGTCACTTTGACGCCCTCCACATTGACCTTGAACGGCTCGCCGATGCGGATGTGGAAATCCGTGCGCTTGAAGGACCTCAGGTTCTTGAGGAACACTTCCCCGCCCCAGTGCACCGCCGGCATGACCGGCGCGCCGGAACGGACCGCGAGGATGACCGTGCCGGGCAGGGCGCGCCGCAGACGCCCGGTCTTGTTGCGCGTCCCTTCGGGGGCGATGCCGAAGATATGACCGTCCTCGATGGCGCGCAAGGCGCGTTTCAAGGCGCTCATATCCGCTTCGCCGCGGCGGACGGGGATGATCTCCCATGCCCAAAAGACCCAGCGCAACAGCAGGTTTTTATAAGCCTCCGCCTTTGCCCAGCCGGTGATCTTGCGCGGCTGCATCAGCGTGGCGAGCACGGGCACTTCGATCTGCCCGGTGTGATTGGCAATGACGATCAGCGGTCCCTGTGCGGGGATTTTCTGAATATCGGGCGCGTCCAGCCGCAGGGTGAGGCGGAAGTAGACGCGTAGAATGAGGGTGATCAACCAGAGGGAAAATGTTTTCATCAGGATGTGGATTGAGCTTAAAGCGGATCAGGCGCAGATAATTTCCAATTCCTGCGGGAGCAGTTCCAGGGTCAGGTGCGAACCGTCAAGGCAGATGAACTCGCCGTCCGCATGGGCGGGGAAGGTCACATCCAAGGACTTGATCGAAACCTTCTTCGCGCGTTTCATCTGGATCTCGGGCAGGGATTCCTGCGTGCCCTTGATGAAGTGCGGGATCATTTGCAGGATGCGCCCCTTTGACGCCGTTTCAGCGATGCACAGGTCGAAGTAGCCGTCGTCGGGCTGGCTTTGCGGTGCCATTTGGAAGCCGCCGCCCATGCGCCTGCCGTTCATGACCGAGATCATCAGTGAGGTCTGTTTGATGACCTGCTTGTCGTCCAGAACGATCTCGACCTGCGCCGGATTGTAATACAGGAAGACGGTCTTGATGACGCCGATCAGGTATGCCATCAAGCCGCGCGTCCAGCGCACCTTGATGGCTTCGTTGCCGACCGCCGCGTCGAAGCCGACGCCGATGCCGTTGCCGAAGTAACGCCCGTCGGGGTAGTCGCCGCCTTTGACATAGCCGAGGTCTATCTTTTTGCGTTTGTTTGCCAGCAATGCCTTCAAGCCGTCGCTCAAATTGGTGGGGATGCCCGTGCCGCCCGCGAAGTCGTTGCCGGTGCCGATGCCGAGCACGGTGAAGGCTGTGCTGTTGTAGCCCGCCTTTTTGGCGCGCATGATGCCGTTGATGGCTTCGTTGACCGTGCCGTCGCCGCTGGCACACACGATGACGTTATACCCGCCGCGCGCCGCGCCCTCCGCGAGTTCGGCGGCATGCCAGACGCCCTCCGTCTGCACCAGCGTAAAATCCACGCCGTTCTCCTTCAAGAAACTTTCGATCTGCTGGATGGATCTCCCGCCCAGTCCCCGCCCCGAGGTGGGGTTGACAATGACAAAGTATTTCATAACCGCTCCACAATTGGAATGGCGCGAGTCTATCTTTTGTGGGGCGGGTTGTCAATCTGTTGCGGTTTGTATTTTAGATAATCTTCCGGCGTATCCAGGTCCTGCAGGATGGTCGGGGTGTCGCTTTGCACGTACAGGATGTCGTTCGCGCGGCGGTTGAGGAAGTCGCGCATGGTCTTCGGCGCGCGCAATTTCAGGACCTCCTCCCACAATCCCCTCGCGATCAGCCAGGGATGTCCGCGCCGCTTTTCATAACTGGGCACGACCAGTTTGGATTTCGTTCTCTGGAACGCATCGCAGATGCCGCGCACGCTTCTTTCCTCGACCTGAGGCTGGTCGCCGAGACAAATCAGCGCCGCCTCCGCCTCCCGCCTCTTCGCGGACAAGCCCAACTGGATGGAACTGAGCATCTTTCCGTCCTTATAATTTTCGTTGTAAATGACCTCGACCGTCCTCCCGACCAGCGCCTCGACGCGGCGGTGTTCGCCGCCGGTGACGACGAGGATGTCCTTCACGTTCGACGCCTGAAGCGTGGAAATGACGGTTTGCAGTACGGTGCTTTTCCCCCAGGGGAGCAGCATTTTGGGTTCGCCCATCCGTTTGGATTCTCCGGCGGCGAGAACGATGGCTGTGATCATGGTGTGCCTCTTAGTCTTTTCCGATGTTGAGTAACCGATAATAATCCTCCGGCTTGTCCACGTCAAAGAGCAGGAGGTCGTCGTGCCAGGGCAGGTATTCGACCTTGTGTTTGGAGAAGACCGCCCGCCCGCCGACATCGCCTGTGATCTGCATGAGGTCGGGAAAGACGTCACGGTCGAACAGGACGGGGTTGGCGCGGCGTTCCTCCAGCACAAGCGGCGCAAGGATGGGAGCCAGGCTGCGGGTGTGCGCCTCCCTCAACGCGCGGATAACTTCGACGGGGATCTGTGGCTGGTCGGCGAGCAGGAAGATCGCTGCCCCGACTTGCCCCTCCCCAACCCTCCCCAAATCCTTCGGATTTATGGAGGGGGAAGAG
>CAYPHR010000366.1:0-2686 GCA_964410375.1 uncultured Anaerolinea sp.
TTACGGCTGTACTCCCAGTTCTTGTAATGCCTGTACGGCAGGGAACCAGTTCGCGTGGACTTGCAGCGCGGCGCGATAATCCGCGATGGCGGATGGGGTGTTGCCGATCATGTAATAAGCGCGTCCGCGCCAGAGCAGGGACTCTTCGAGTGTGGGCGTGGAGACGGTCTTCAATGTGGTGTTCGCGAGGTTGATCACGTCCTGATAACGGGCGGAATAGTAATACGCAAAGTACGGACCCGTCTGATACCACATCATGCGGTAGGGGCGGTTGCCTGCGGATAGATCCCAGGAGGCATATTCACGAAATGCCTGATCGTAGGCGATGGATGCATCGGCATATTGGTTCAACGCGACGTGGCTTGTCCCTTTGTTGAACCAGGCGAAGAACAGGTCATTGCCGCTCAAAGTTTGGATGTCGCGTTCCGCCATTTCAAGCGCGTGTTGCGCCGCCCATTGGAAATCCGCCCAGGGACCGAGCAGGTTTAATACTTCCGCTTCCTCGGAGGCGGGATAGACAACAATAAAGAGATAGTTGAACGAACGCCAGCCGTCGAGGTAATCTTCGTATTCATTCAACAGGTCCTTGCCGGGTTTGAGATAGGCATCCTGCACGATGAAGCCGTCTTTGGCGTCGTCGTAACCGGTGGTGAACAGGTAGTGACCGAGCCAGTCGATCTTGCCGGTGTAATCGCGTTCGTAGTAGCCCTTCTCGGCAATGACGGGGTAACCGGCGGCGATCAGGCGTTTGATCAGGTCAATTTCGCCGCCGTGACGATAGAGCGCGCGGTATTCGGTGTGATTGTTGGCAAAATCCACCATCTCATACGGCATGACGTTCTTGTCCGCCAAGCCGCGTTCGATGAAATTCTTGCTCATGTCGGGCGAGCCGGGCTTGATCACCATCGCGACGTCGTCGCGGTCTCCTGTCCAGCCCCAGAAGTTGAGCGCCATGGTCAAATTGGCGGGACCGCAGTAATTCCAGCGGTTGTGCTGGTCAACGTAGGTGACACCCGGGAGCATAACAGAAGCAGGTATCGGCGTGGTGGTGACCGTCGGCATCAGGGTTGGACCCTCCTGCGGCGTGGAAGTCGCTTGAGGAGTTAATGTCAAACTCAATTCGGCGCGGGCGGTCATGATGGCGGTTTCAAGGGTGAGTGGCGTTTCGCCGCTGGGTTGGAAGACGGCTTCGCTCGGTGGGCGAAAGAAATACACGACGCGCGTGCGGAGAAGTTCGAGACGGGGTTCAAGACGATTGCGCACCGGCGGCAGAAAGCAAATAACGATGATGAGTAAAAGCCCGATTGGAATGAGCCAGAGTTTGTTGATTCTTTTGATTTTCTCTATAAACATGGAAAAGATTATACATGAAAGGAAAGACCCCAAGATTATGGGAATCTTAGGGTCTTGATCGTGTTTTGCGTTTTACAGGCTATTCTTTCACTTCGCCGTCGATCACATCGCCTTCTTGCGATGGCGGAGTGGACGGTCCGCCTTCGGGCTGGGGCTGTTGACCTTGCGCGTACAACTGCTGGCTGAGCGCGTGGAACGCCTGTTGAACCGCCTCGGATGCCTGCTGGATGCGGGTGAGGTCGTCACCCTGTGCGGCGGATTTTAGATCGTTGATCTTGGTCTCGATCTCACTGCGCTCAGCGGACGGCACTTTGTCGCCCAGTTCGCGCAATGCCTTCTCGGTTTGGTAAACGAGATTGTCCGCGGTGTTCTTGGCATCGATCAGTTCGCGGCGTTTCTTGTCCGCGGCTTCGTTCTGGCGCGCTTCCTGCACCATGCGGTCGATGTCGTTCTTGTTCAGGTTGGTGGATGCCGTGATGGTGACCTTCTGTTCCTTGCCGGTCGCCTTGTCCTTCGCAGTGACATTCAAGATGCCGTTGGCGTCAATGTCGAAAGTCACTTCAACTTGCGGAATGCCGCGCGGTGCCGGTGGGATTCCGTCGAGGCGGAAGCGCCCAAGCGACATGTTGTCCTGCGCCATCGGGCGTTCGCCTTGCAGAACGTGGATGTCCACAGCGGTCTGATTATCCGCAGCGGTGGAATACACTTCGGTCTTGCGGACCGGGATGGTGGTATTGCGTTCAATCATGACGGTCATGACACTGCCCATCGTTTCGACGCCGAGCGAGAGTGGGGTGACGTCGAGCAGGAGGATGTCCTTGACTTCGCCTCCGAGCACGCCGCCCTGAATTGCCGCGCCGATTGCCACGACTTCATCGGGGTTCACGCCTTTGTTCGGCTCCTTCCCGTTCGTCAACTTGCGGACGAGTTCCTGAACCATCGGCATGCGGGTCGAGCCGCCGACCAGCACCACTTCGTCGAGTTTATCGGCGGTCAAGCCTGCGTCTTTCAAGGCGGCCTCGAACGGGGTGCGGCAGCGCTGGAGCAGGTCTTCGGTCATCTGCTCGAATTTTGCGCGGCTGAGTTTGAGCTGCAGGTGCTTCGGTCCGCTGGCATCGGCGGTGATGTACGGCAAATTGATCTCGGTTTCCATCACGGTGGAGAGTTCGATCTTCGCCTTCTCCGCTGCTTCGCGCAACCGCTGGAGCGCCTGACGATCCTGGCGGAGGTCGATGCCCTGATCCTTCTTGAACTCGTCCGCCGCCCAATTGGTGACTTTCTGATCCCAGTCATCGCCGCCAAGTTGAGTATCGCCGTGCGTGGATTTCACCTC
>CAYPHR010000367.1:0-2671 GCA_964410375.1 uncultured Anaerolinea sp.
GTTCTGCGAATTCGCGAGGACATGCTTGAGCATGAAGACGGTTTCGCTGGCGGAGGCGCGGTAGAGTGCGACGATCAGATCTGTCAGGTCGTTTTGCAGGGTGGATGGCGCTTCTTCGATGATGGGTTCGACGATGTCGAAGATGGCGGGCAGGTTTTCAAAGTCGGTGTCCGCGATCATGGGGATGAGCGCCTGAATGCCGTTCGACCAGGTACGCGCGCGTTCGGGATGCAGGTATTCGCGCACGAGCGTCAGGAACTGGTCGGGCGTTTCCTTTCTCATGCGCGTCAGGCTGGTGGAGAGCAACGCCGCGCGGACGCTGGGATCGCGGATCTGTTGCGTCCATGCGGTGATGCGGGGGAGCAGGCGTTCCTCCTGCGGCGGGATGCGTCCGAGCAGGAAGGCGGCGAGCAGGCGGGTTTCGAGCGCACCTTCATCCCACAGGATGTCCGCCAGTGCGAGCGCGAAATGCGGATTGGCTTCTGCGATGGGACGTAGTTCGTTTTCGATCTGGGTCAACACCGCAGGCGGCGTTCGGTAGGTTTTCAGGTTCGAGCCGGGGGCGACGTTTTCAACTGTCCGCAATGTATAGTTGACGTAAAAATCCAGCATCTCGCGCAAATGCTTCATGAACTCGTCAGGCAGGAAGAAGAAATCTGCCAGGCGGTTGGCTTGTTTGCGGAGGCGGGCGAGGTCAATGGCGGGCATTTATTTATCAGTTACTGAAAGCAAATAATCAATTTCTGATTTAGGCGTGGCAGGTTCTGACTCGATGAAATTTGAAACTTTAATTTTGAGTTCCAGCATTCGATTGGTCAGTTCGATGATGGATTCTATCTGGTTTTCGCGAGTTGGCTGTAATTTGCTGAAAGATCCACGAATATAAGACCATGATTTGCCATCCATTCGTCTTTCGATGTCATGGATAATGCCGTGCAGGTTCTCTATCCATTGATTGGCAAAAACACCGTCTCCGCGGTGGATGTATTTTATGGTGACGGTGGTCATCATCCAGAAAAAAGCCCACATTTCAGCAACAGCTTTTTTACTTTGTTCCACGTTTTCTGGTTCGGGAGGCGGTAAGATGGGAATTTCAACTTTGTCGAATAGCAGACGTGATTGAAATGGACGCACTGCTTTTTCTTGCGGAATCAAGACCCAATCCACCGCGAGAGCAGATGCGGAATACAAAGTAAAAGTGAATGTCCCATCTTCCGGAGCGTTGTGATTGTTTTCGTGTATTAGGGCTGGCTTGCCAAATTGACTGAAAAGCAAAAGTCTTTCAGGCGATGTATTCCCGCTTACCTGCTCAAGTCTTTTGCAAAGCGTTTCGCTATGTTCCTTCGAGACAGCCAGACTGATATCAATGTCACTTAGGAAGTCGGCGTCGTTTCTTGCAAGGCTGCCTGTAAGCCAGCCCGCGACAAATCTTTTATCATTTGACAGAGACATGGTGATTTCTGAAAGCAGGGTGTTACGCTTTTTATTATGGGCGTTCGGCGCAGTCATATGACTTGCTCATGGGGATTGGTCAGGTCAATGGCGGGCATGGGGAAATGCCGTAGGAGCGCAGCAACGCTGCGCCTCTACGGATAAAAATCAATACGCTCTTGCGAAATACACTTTGCGTTTGGAAGGCTTGCCGCACACGATGCAGGTCCCTTCCTTGTCGGGCTGATTAAAGGGAATGTTGCGGGTGGTGGCTTTCGCCTCCTCCTTGACCTTCTTCTCGCATTCGGTGGATTCGCACCAGTACGAGAACGCCCAGCCGTCCTGAACGACCTGTTTCAGTTCTTCGTAATCTTTCGGATCATGGATATTGGCATCGCGGTACTCGGTGGCGCGCTTGAGGAGTGAAGACTGAATCTCGGTCAGCAAGCCGCTTACAGCGGAGTCCAGAGCCGCCTGCGGGACGAAGGTCTTGCCCTCTTTGCCGGGCTTGTCACGGCGGGCGAGCGCGACCGTCCCCTTTTCCACATCCTTGGGACCGATCTCCACGCGGACGGGCACGCCGCGCATCTCCCAGTCGTTGAACTTGAATCCAGAACTGACATTGTCTCTGTCGTCCATTTTGACGCGGATGCCGGCGGCTTTGAGTTCCTTGAAGACGCGGTCTGCCACTTCCATCACCTTGGCTTTTTCGTCTTCCTTTTTGAAGATCGGCACGATGACCGCTTGGATGGGCGCGAGGCGCGGAGGCATGACCAAGCCTTGGTCGTCGCCATGCACCATGATCATCGCGCCGATGATGCGCGACGAGATCGCCCACGACGTGGTCTCGCAGAATTGCAGGGTATTATTGCTGTCGAGATACTGGATCTCGAATGCCTTTGAAAAGTTTGTGCCAAAGTAATGGGATGTGCCCGATTGCAGGGCGCGTTTGTCCCACATCATGGCTTCGATGGATGTGGTGATCTGCGCGCCGGCGAAGCGTTCGGTCTCGCTCTTTGTGCCTTTGATAACGGGGATCGCCGCCTCTTCGTGGCAGAACTTTTCGTAGATATCGAGAATGCGGTACATCTCTTCTTTGGCTTCGTCCTCAGTGGCGTGCGCGGTGTGACCTTCGTGCCAGTAGAACTCCGCCGTGCGCAGGAACAGTTTTGTTCGGATCTCCCAGCGCAGGACCGAACCCCATTGCACGATCAGGATCGGCAGGTCGCGCCACGACTTG
>CAYPHR010000368.1:0-2615 GCA_964410375.1 uncultured Anaerolinea sp.
GATATTACCGTCATCATCGTCAACCTTGACAATGAGCAATTGGGGAACGCGCTTGAGGAATTCTTTACAGGCGAAGAACTGGCTGGATTGGTCGAACCAACTCTGAGCGAAAGTCCAGAGGCGGCGCGCAAAGCCATTGATGAAGATACCGCCGCCGCGGCGATTATCATCCCGGCAGGATTCACGCGCAGTGTCATCCCGCAGCAGGGAGCCTTCGACGAAGAACCCGAAGCGTTGAAAATCGAAGTGTATGCCAACCCCGCGCGACCAACAGGCGCGGGCATCGCCAAATCCATCGTGGATGAATTCATCAGCCGCATCGAAGAGGGGCGCATCAGCGGACAAACATCGATCGTTCAGATGATCATGAGCGGGCGCATCACGCCCCAGCAAGGCGAACAAGCAGGCATGGAGATGGCTGAACGATTGGAAGACAGTCCCAGCAGCGAAACGCTGGCGATCAAACTCAACACCGACACGAACGAAGCCGAAGCCGTGGAGTTCGATGTGCTGGCGTATCTCGCGCCGGGCATGGCGCTGATGTTCCTGATGTTCACGGTCACGTACGGCGGGCGTTCGATCCTTGCCGAAAAAGCGCAAGGCACACTGCCACGCCTGCTCGTCTCGCCGACACAAGCCGCGCAAATTTTGGGCGGCAAGGTCTTCGGCATTTTCCTGACGGGCGTGGCACAGATGCTGATCCTGATCGGTGCTACCACCCTGCTCTTCCAATTGAAATGGGGCGACCCGCTTGGTGTGCTGGTGCTGGTGCTTGCCGCCGTATTTGGCGCGTCGGGCTGGGGCATGTTCATCACCGCCATTGCGCGCACGCCGGGGCAGGTTGCCAGTGTAGGTTCGGCGATCATGCTGATCTTTGGCATTCTCGGCGGAAGTTTCATCAGCCTTGAGAACATGCCATCCGCTGTGCAGATGGTCAGCAAGATCACACCGAATGCCTGGGCGTTGGATGGATTTACGACCCTCGCGCTCGGCGGGACTCTGCCGCATCTTTCCACGCCGATCATTGCCCTGTTGACGATGGGCTTGATCCTGTTTGGGATCGCGGTGGCGTTGTTCGGTAAGAAGAATTTGGTGACAAAATGATGACCCTCACCCCCTGCCCCTCTCCCTTGAATGGAGAGGGGGGAGAATCGCAATTATGAAAAAATTATTTGCCATTGCATGGAAGGATGCGATCATCCGTTTTGCGAGTTCGTCGGAGTTGCTGTTCTTCATCATCCTGCCGATATTTTTCACCTTCCTGCTCGCGGGCGGGACGCCTTCGGGAAACGAAGATACCCGCATTCGGCTGGTCGTTGTGGATCAGGCGGATACGTCCATTTCGCGAGAGATTTTTACAGAGTTGGAGAAGTCCACTGCGGTGCGACCCGAATATTTCCCGTTGGAAGAAGCGGAAGAGATGTTCGAAGCCCGCCGCGCGTCGTCGCTGTTGATCATCCCCGCAGGCTTGGACATCACATCCATCCAAAACGGCACCGCGGAGTTGGACTTCCGCAAACAGCCAAATAACCTGAACGCCACCGTTGCGGAACGCGCCGTGCAGACCGCCATTCGGCGTGTGAGCAGTTCGATCGGCGCAGCAAACATGGCGCTGGATGAAGCGAAAGCGCGCGGGACGTTCGAGTCGTCCGAAGCAGAGCAAGCCTACTTCAACGACGCGCTGGAACTGGCGCAAACCTTACAGGCGGATGCGCCCGAACGCGTGACCGTGATCGAAGGCAGCACGCCCGACCAGGTGGAGTATGATCCGCGCGCCAATTCATCGGCGGGACAGTTGATCACGTGGGTGTTCATTCCGCTGTTTGGCATTTCCGCGTTGTTTGCGTACGAACGCCAGCAGGGAACCCTGCGCCGCATCCTGACCACGCCGACGAGCAAAGCCACCTACCTATTCGGCACAATTGCAGGGCAGGTGTTCATGGCATTGATTCAAATGTCACTGTTGGTTTTATTTGGAATCTTTGTAATGGGACTTGGCTGGGGACGCGACCTGCCCGCACTCTTCGTCATTTTGCTATGCGCAGCACTGGCGGCGGGAGCTATCGGCACAGCAATGGGAACTTTCGTCAAGACCGAAGGTCAAGCCAGCGGATTGAGCATCATGGCGGGCATGGTGATGGCGCTGTTGGGCGGATGCTGGTATCCGCTGGAGCTATTCCCTGAGGCAGTGCAGAACATCGTGAAGATCCTCCCCACCACTTGGGCAATGCAGGGTATGCTGGACTTGGTCCTCCGCAACGGCGGCGTGATGGATATTCTGCCCGAAGCAGGCGTGTTGCTCGGCTTTGCGGCGCTGTTTTTTGGGGTTGGGATAATGCGGTTTCGGTATGAGTGAGGTTCTATGCATATAAAAAACCTACAATCTTGGGATGAATTTGAAAATGAACTCCAACAACTCACAGATTATCGCGATGAACTTGTGACAACATATAAATATCCAGATACTTTTGTGTTTAGGGGTCAGAGAGATTCAGAATGGCATTTAGAGACTCTTCTTGAACGTCATACAAAAAAAGAATACTATTCCATGCGTAGATACGTCGAGATAATAAAAAAGGCTAAAGCAAGGCTGCCTACTAATGCTTGGTCATGGG
>CAYPHR010000369.1:0-666 GCA_964410375.1 uncultured Anaerolinea sp.
CGACCAAATGAATGAGTTCCTTAATTTGAGCGGATTCTGATTCCAGCGCCGGGCGTATTTCACAGTTGGGCATATCGCTATACCACTCCCGCCGCCACAAGGATGATGAACGTTGAAATGAACCAGTGGATCAAAAACGGATACAGAACGGATTTCGTCCGCCATGCCACCCAGCCGAAGGCGAAACCGCCAAAGATGGTGGAGAGCGTCTCCACTTCCGGCTTGCCCATGTGAGCCAGTGCGAATGGGACCGCCTGCAGCCAGAGGGCTTCCGCGCCAAATTTGCGGGCATACGCAAACAAAATCCAACCGCGAAAGATGAACTCCCAGCCAATCAGGTCAAGGAAGGTCGTCCACGGCAAGCCGGGCAGGAAACGTTCGTAATACGCCTTCATGGACTCGTCCCCGCTCCCCAGATAATAAATGATGGGAGCCATTAGCAGAATCCCCAGCGCGGTGTAGACCAGGCCAAGTTTCCAATCACCCAGCGAAATCCCATACTCGCGCGGATTCTCGCGGAACAGGATCAGTGTGAGTAAAAGCGGAACGATCAAATACAGAATGACGCGGTCCCAGTATTTGTAGGGCGTGAGCCTGTGATAATGATCCACCATCAGCAGCAGCGTGCTGACGATGGTCACTGTGACAATTTTCCAATCGAAGTTC
>CAYPHR010000369.1:676-2611 GCA_964410375.1 uncultured Anaerolinea sp.
AGTAAATATTTCATGAAGTCTCTCAATAAGGGAAATAGGTCCGGTTGCCGTCCGGTCCGAGCAAGGCGGCAATTTTATCTGCATCGCGGTGAAGTTCAAACCCCCAGTTGGTCAGGAGCAGAAGACAGGCAAGCAGGGCAAACGTCACTGTCAATTTGCCCAAGCCTGATCCCTGCCAGCGGGAGAAAGCTCCAGCCAATCCAGTCATCCAGAAATACGCGGCGAGGATCGCAAAAAAGGGAATCAACGCCAGGTGAAAACGATCCTCGGACAAAATGAAAACATGCGGCAGAATATAGGATGCAAAGAGCAATATCAAGAGAATTGTCCGCGGATTTTTCCTCAAAAGGGATAATCCAAACACAGCAGAAATGGAGAGAAAAATAAACGGGAGGAGCAGAATCGCAGAAACAATCAGCAGGACCGGCTTGGGAATGAAGCCCAAAATATCATTCGAGTAGAAGTACATCAGTACCCGTTTTTCCAATCCGAAGAAAAATCCAAGCCTGTTCACCGCCAGCGGGACAAATCGCCCAGGCTGGGCTTGGATGAATTTCAATGCCTGCTGCGTGCCGATCTTGTCACGTTCGGAATCGTCCATGATGGTGAGTAAATCCAGCGACGGACCAAAGATGAAAGAGCCGTCACCTTCGGGATGATAGCCAAGATACAGGTTGTATCCCATGGACGTTTCAATGCCCGTAAGTTTCTGATGCAAAAGCGAATTACGGACCGCCCAGGGCGAAACAACAGTAATAAACGCAACAATGAAAAGAATGGCGCGGCTGCGATGTAGAAAGAACAAAACAAAAAATGAAAGTATGACAAAAGGAAGAATGACCGAACGCGTGAGGGCAGTTAAAGCGAGAAGGATGCCTGAAAGAATCAGATCGAAAGCAGATGGATCTTCGATGGATCGTAGAAGAAACAGGAAAGAAGCCAGAAGGAGGATGAAGAAAAGATTCTCGGTCCCCAGTCCCAAAGGGTAAACGAGAAGCATGGGATAGCAGGCAACAAGCCAGGCAGAAATCTGCGCAAATTTTTCGGTTTTCTTTCTTTTTTCTTCCTTCGTTTCAAAGGGATATATTTTCTTTGCAACCCAATACGTCAGCGGAGCAAGCGGCGCGCCGAGGAAAATCACCTGTGCCAGCCGCGCGGCGAAGAAGCGCGAAAAATCCAACCCATTCAGGAAGTAAACAAACGCCAGAAAGGCGGGATATAACGGCGCGCGAAAGGATGTGTAAAGCCCGTATTCAGGATCGTATCCCTGCGCGGTGGAAAGGTCAAAATCCACATACGGCGCAAGCAGATCAAGGTCTTCCTGCGCATACCAACGAAAGCCATTCCCCGACGCGAGACTACGCGCCAGCATATCGTATTGGAACATATCATCCAAGCCGATGCCAAGTCCGCGCGTGAGGAATACAGGGATCAGCCGCAACACAAGTGCGACGATAAAAATCCGAACCGGGAAGGAAAATTTCATTTTTGCAGGTTTTCGATACGCCGCGCGAGATAGGGCGAGAAATACCCCTTATATTTGATCCATAACTCCGGCAGCTGCCAGTCGTTACCAGTCACTTTGCCGCGGCAACTCGGCGAACCGCAATAACAGTCAAACTCGTCGTATGGTCCGCCGTCCGACATGGCGTAATCGAAGGTCAACTCTTCGCCTGCTTCAATATCACGCATCGCCACCAAACCGATCTGCCCGAAGAAACCTAAATTCGGGTCGCACGAATGGTTAAAGCAATCGTTCGGTTCCTGTTCCTCCGCGGTCAGCAAATACAGATGCTCGTCCACTTGTAAAACGCGCTGGGTGAAACGCGGCATGTCCGGGTCGAGTTGATCAGCACGGAGGATCTTCCCGCCCCACATGGAAACCAACTCGCCTTTTTGGATTTTTTCGGAAGCGAACACGCCGCATCCGCCAAA
>CAYPHR010000370.1:0-2610 GCA_964410375.1 uncultured Anaerolinea sp.
GACACCTGCGTTGAATTTTGGCTGGGTCAGCCTTGTGACAAGGACATGCATCCACATGGGCAAAAGACGCCAAAGACGTAACAAAGGTTTAAGCATGGTTGAGGGATTATAAACGACGGACGATGATGAACTAAAAAAACGAGCGGACTCTCATCCGCTCGTCACTGATTACTGTTCACCGGCAACTGGCTCTACCCGCCCAGCGCCTCGTTCAACCAATCCAGAAAGCCCTTCTCCTGCGGCTTGACCGTCGTGCCGAGGCTCTCAGCAAGTTTCTCGAACAACTCGCGCTGTTCCTTCGTCAACTTGGTGGGGACCGCCACATTGACGATCACCAACTGATTGCCGCGGTCCTTGCGGCGCAGGTACGGCACGCCTTTATTCCTGAGAGTAAAGACCTTGCCCGGCTGTGTCCCGGCGGGAATTTTCAGTTTCTCATCGCCATCCAGCGTCGGGACATCGATCTCCGCGCCGAGCACGGCTTGCGCTACGTTAATATCAAGGTTGAGCAAAATGTCATTCTCGCGCCGTTTGAAAAATTGATGCGGCTGGACCTCCAGCACAAGGAACAAACTTCCCTGCGGTCCGCCATTTTCACCCGGAGCGCCTTCCCCATTCAAGCGGATCTGCGTGCCCATGTCCACACCGGCAGGGATGGAAACCTTCTTCTTGACTCGTTTCCGTTCCAAGCCGCTGCCACGGCAGGTGTGGCACGGCGACGAAATCGTCTCGCCGCGACCGTTACATGCGGGGCAGGTCGCCGTCTGCACCATCTGACCGAGAAAAGTCTGGCGTACCTGACGAACCTCGCCTTGTCCGCCACAAGTGCCGCATTTTACGGGCGATGTCCCGGGTTCCGCGCCGTTGCCGTTACAGGTGGAACAAGTCTCATCGCGCGAGAACTCGATTTCCTTCTCCACACCGAAGACCGCTTCCTCAAAGGTAAGCGAAACCTGCATCTGTAGATCCCGCCCACGGCGCGGAGAGCGGCGTGAACGTCGTCCTGTGGAGAATCCAAATCCGCTGAACAGGTCTTCAAAGATATCGTTGAAATCGACGGTGTAATCGTGATAACCGCCGCCCATGCCACCCAGCCCCGCCTTGCCGAAGCGGTCGTAACGCGCACGCTTCTCCTTGTCGGAAAGCACACCATACGCCTCGTTGATCTCCTTGAACTTCTCCTCGGCGTGAGGCTCCTTGTTCACATCGGGATGATACTGGCGCGCAAGTTTACGGAACGCGGCTTTGATCTCATCGTCGCTCGCGTTCCGTCCCACGCCCAGAATGTCGTAATAATCGCTGCTCATAGTTTCCAGAAAGTGGAAAGTAGAAAGTGGTTACTCGCCACTTTTCACTTTCTATTCTTTAACTTCACCATCCACCACATCAGGATTTTCATCCGACGAAGGACTCGCTTCGCCCGCACCCGCAGCCTGACCCTGCTCATAGACGCTGGCGCCGATCTTCTGGATCGCCTGACCCAATGCATCAGTGACGGATTTGATCTGTTCCACGTCCTCACCCTGCGCCGCGGATTTGACCTCAGCCACTTTGGCTTCGATCTCGCTTCTCACCTCCGCCGGAACCTTATCACCAAATTCGCGCAGCGCCTTTTCAGCGGCATATGCCGTGTTATCTGCGTTGTTGCGCGCTTCGATCAGATCCTTACGCTTGCGATCCTCCTCCGCGTGGGATTCGGCATCCTTGCGCATCTTCTCCACTTCCGCTTCGCTCAAGCCGGAGGAGGCTGTGATCGTAATATGCTGGGAACGTCCCGTCGCCTTATCCTGCGCGCTGACCTTCAAAATGCCATTCGCATCCACATCAAAGGTCACTTCGATCTGCGGAACGCCGCGGGGGGCGGGCGGAATGCCATCAAGGATGAACTTGCCCAAAGATTTATTATCCGCCGCCATCGGGCGTTCGCCCTGCAAAACATGGATTTCGACCTGCGTCTGATTATCCGCCGCAGTGGAGAAAACCTGCGAACGGCGGGTCGGGATGGTCGTGTTGCGTTCGATCTGCGCCGTGGCAACGCCGCCGAGCGTTTCAATTGCCAGCGTCAACGGCGTGACGTCGAGCAGGAGGATGTCTTTCACTTCGCCGCCCAGCACACCCGCCTGGATCGCCGCGCCGATGGCAACCACTTCATCGGGGTTGACGCCCTTGTGCGGTTCCTTGCCGAAGAACGCGCGCACACGGTCTTGAATGGCGGGCATACGGGTCATGCCGCCGACCAGAACGATCTCGTGAATATCGCCCGCGTTCAATCCGGCGTCGGACAACGCCTGTTTGACAGGAGCAATCGTCCGATCGACAAGATCCGCGGTAATCTGCTCCAATTTGGCGCGGGTCAACGTCATGACCAAATGCTTCGGACCGCTCGCATCCGCCGTCAAATAGGGCAGGTTGATCTCGGTCTGCATCACGGTCGAGAGTTCGATCTTCGCCTTTTCCGCGGCTTCTTTCAAACGCTGCAACGCCTGACGGTCATTGTTCAGGTCGATGCCGTTGTCCTTTTTGAACTCCGCAATCAAATGATCCATGATGCGCAGGTCGAAATCGTCACCGCCGAGGAAGGTGTCGCCGCTCGTGGCGCGGACCTGGAAC
>CAYPHR010000371.1:0-2608 GCA_964410375.1 uncultured Anaerolinea sp.
TCGGGGATGACACAACGGTTCGCCGCTCCCGCCATGGTGGGGAGCATGGCGGTGAACCCAGCATACCGCCCAAAGACTTCCATGACAAGACAACGCTCGTGAGAACCTGCAATCGTCCGCAGGCTGTTGGTCAACGAAATGGTGCGGGTGACACAGGTGCTGAACCCAATGCAATAGTCCGTGCCGGGCACGTCGTTGTCCATTGTTTTGGGGATGGCAATGACCTTCATCCCCTCGCGATACATGCGCACGCCGTAACTCAGCGTATCGTCACCGCCGATGGGAATCAGATAGTCAATGCCCAGAAAATCCAGGTTCTTCAATATCTCCGGGGTCAGGTCGTTCTTTTCGTCCGAATACTGGTCCTTGAGATGTTCAGGGACATGCGCCTTCCTGACCGAACTCGGATTGGTCCGCGACGTGTGCAGGAAGGTGCCGCCGGTACGTCCCGCGCGGTTCACGATCTCTTCGCTCAAGACTTGGAAGTTGTTACTATTGTCGGCATTCTTATCGCGGACAATGTCCACCAGACCGCCCCATCCGCGGCGAAGCCCGATCACCTTATAGCCTTCGCGTATCGCCCGAATCGTCACCGCGCGGATGGCGGGATTCAGCCCCGGCACATCGCCGCCCCCGGTCAAAATTCCAATTACGCCTTTCGTATTGCCAGCCATATTCACCTCTTTGATGACAGGAATTATACCCGCTGACATTCCCGTCCGCGTCTCTCCTTAACCGCTGCCTGCTCCTGCTTCACCCTAGCCTTCTCCCGGCTCCGGAACCGGCCGGACCGGCGCACGGTGCGCCATGATATTCTCCACCCAAAAGATGATGAGCGCCAGCCAGACAATGCTGAAACCGATCAGGCGCGTAGTGTCGAAGGTTTCCTTGTACACAAAAACGCCGATCAGGAATTGAATGGTCGGGGCAAAATATTGCAGAACGCCGATCATGTTGAGCGGAATCTGCTTCGCGGCGGAAGCGAACATCAACAGCGGAATGGTGGTGACAATGCCCGCGCCGATGAGCAGAAGATCAACCGTCAAGCCTTGCTGCAAAAATGCGCCAGTGCCGCTCGCCTGCACAATTGCGAGATAGATCAAGGCGACGGGGAAGACAATGCCCGTTTCGAGAGTCAAGCCATACACAGAGCCGAGAGGCGAGAGTTTCTTCACCAATCCATACAAGCCAAACGACACCGCCAGCGAGAGCGCGATCCAGGGCAGGCGTCCGTAGGTGAACGTAAGATACATCACACCGATGGCGGCGAGCGCAACCGGAATCCATTGCGTGGGGCGCAGGCGTTCGCGCAGGAAGATCACGCCGAACAATACGCTCAGCAATGGGTTAATGAAATATCCCAAACTGGTTTCGACGATGAACCCCGCGTTGACACCCCACACATAGATCAGCCAATTGATCGAGAGCAGAACGCCCGCTATTGCATAGATGCCGATGGTCTTGAGATTAAATGCCTTTGCGCGAAAATCATCCCACTGGCGCGAGAGCAGGATGTAGATCGTCAGCAAGCCGAACGACCAGCCGATGCGATGTCCAAGCAATTGCAGGGCGGGCACTTGTTGTAACAACTTCCAATAAATGGGAAAAAATCCCCACATCGCATATGCGGCAACGCCGCTCCAGATTCCTTTGTTCATTCGTATCCTTCTTGATGAGTGATGACCGGCTGCGCCAAACAGCCCGATGATGAATTTGCAGGATGGTTAGAACGTCTCGATGGGTTGACGCCCCTGAAAGCCCGCTTCGATCTCGTGCCAGAACTGGATATTCCCCTCGTCATATTTCCAACACAGATACACTTCCCTGCCATCGCGCAACGCGCGAAAGTCGATCAACCCGATGGTCACATCCTTGATTTCAACACCCAAATCGTTCAGACGATGCATCAATTTGTGGAATTGGTCGAAATCGGGCAGGAGTTTGCTCAGGGTCGCGCTGCCGCCGTTCCCCGCCGCTTTCTCCGCCATCTCCCACAACTCCGGTTGATGCACACGGATGCGTTCCGCGATGTCCATCAACTCCCCCACCATCGGGCGGACGACGGTCAACATCTCGTTGGCTTCGCTGGGTGTGTAGTATTTCGGCATGCACGCGAGTATACACCAAGGAAAATATTCAGTCCATTTCAGGAACTTTTTTTCTGAAAGCGCCGTCTTACCAGGAAAGCAAAAAGGAGATCCACCATGAAAGCATCCCGCTTCTTATTGGTCATCAGTTCATTGAGTTCATTATTCATTGCCGTTCTTGCATCCAATCACCGCCTGCGTTCTAAAAAGGAACTGCGGGAAATCCAGCAACGGCTTGATGTGTTCGGTTCGCGCTGATGAACCACCCCTCAAAATGACGCCCGCAGAGCGACATCCCTGCGGGCGTTTTTTTTTCATGCCGGTGTGGCTGTGTAGCCCTTCTTCTTCACCGCCGCGATGATCTGTTCGTCGGTCAATTTGGATTCGTCATATTCGATGACCATTTCCAGTTTGTGATAACTGGCGTTGATCTCCTTTACACCTTCGAGATCATCCTCGAGGGCTTAGATCTTCATCGCACAGTTGGAACAGGTCATGTCTTCAACGCGGAAGGTTTTTTT
>CAYPHR010000372.1:0-2601 GCA_964410375.1 uncultured Anaerolinea sp.
TTGCCGCATACACCGCCTGGCTGGCGGCGAACAAACACGAACACATCTCCTTTGTGGGCAATCCAAAGGAAGGGGTCATCGTTTTGCCCGAAAGGGAGTTGAAAGAAAAATATTAATCGAATGGCAGACCATCCCTCATGACAACACAACAACTTCAATCCCGCGCGATCAACGCACTTCGTTTCCTTTCCGCCGACGGCGTCCAAAAGGCGAATTCCGGTCACCCCGGTCTCCCCATGGGTGCGGCGGCGATGGCATTCACCATCTGGACCCGCCACCTGAGACATAATCCCCGCAACCCAAAATGGATGGGACGCGACCGCTTCATCCTTTCGGGCGGGCATGGTTCCATGCTTCTGTACTCGCTTCTCCATTTGACCGGGTACGACCTACCTCTCGAGCAATTGCAGAACTTCCGCCAGTGGGACAGCCTCACGCCCGGACATCCCGAATACGGTTTGACCCCCGGCGTGGAAGTGACCACCGGTCCGCTCGGTCAGGGATTTGCGAACGGCGTGGGCATGGCAATTGCGGCTTCGCATCTCGCCGCGGTCTTCAACAAGCCCGGTCACGAACTCATTGATTCATTTATCTACGCCATCGTCACGGACGGCGACCTGATGGAAGGCGTGGCATCCGAAGCCGCATCGCTGGCTGGGCATCTCTCACTTGGGCGTTTGATCTATCTCTACGACGATAACAAAATTTCGATTGACGGTTCCACCGACCTTGCTTTCACCGAGGACCGCGCCAAACGCTTCGAAGCCTACGGCTGGCACGTCCAGCGCGTGGACGATGGCAATGATGTGGATGCGATCGACAACGCCATCCAAGCCGCCAAAGCCGACCCGCGCCCGTCCATCATTATGTGCCGTACGGTCATCGGTTATGGCGCGCCGAAACGACAAGGAACTGCCAAGGCGCACGGTGAACCGCTCGGCGACGAAGAGCTGGACGCCGCCAAGGACAACCTCGGCTGGGAGAAAGAACCGCGTTTCTTCATCCCCAACGATGTGCTGGCGTTCTATTGTCAAGCCGTGGATCGTGGGCGCGAACTGGAAGCCGGTTGGAAGAAGCGCTTCGATACCTACAAAAAGGAGCATCCCGAACTCGGGGGTGAATTGGAACGCCGCCTGAACGGCGACCTGCCCGCAGACTGGGAATCCGTACTGCCGAAATTCCCCGCCGACCCGAAAGGCATGGCGACCCGTGCCGCTTCGGGCAAGGTCATCAACGCGCTTGCGCCGATACTGCCCGAACTCATCGGCGGCTCCGCGGATCTGGCTCCTTCTAATAACACCAAAATTGACGGCTCGCCCGCCTTCCAAAAAGACTCGCCCGAAGGGCGCAACTTCCATTTCGGCGTGCGCGAACACGCAATGGGCTCGATTCTCAACGGCATGGCGGTCTTCGGCGGCGTGATCCCCTACGGCGCGACCTTCCTCGTTTTTGCCGATTACATGCGCGCTGCTGTGCGTCTCGCCGCGCTCTCGCATTACCCGTCCATTTTCATTTTCACACATGACAGCGTTGGCTTGGGCGAAGATGGACCGACTCACCAGCCCGTCGAGCATCTGACCTCCCTGCGGCTGATTCCCAACCTGACAGTCATCCGCCCCGCCGATGCGAATGAGACCGCTCAGGCGTGGAAGGTGGCAATAGAGAACAGGCATGCTCCCACCGTACTGGCGTTGACCCGCCAGGCATTGCCCGTGTTGGATACACCTGCGTCCGTTGAAAAGGGTGCGTATGTATTGAAAGATTTTGGCGTGCCCGAAATGATATTGATGGCGTCTGGCTCGGAAGTGAGTCTCATTCTCGAAGCCGCGCAAAAACTCGCGGACGAGGGCAAGGGTGTGCGCGTGGTGTCCTTCCCCAGTTGGGAACTGTTCGAGAAACAGGAGGAGGCGTATCGCGAGTCGGTTTTGCCGAAAAGCATCCAGAAGCGGCTCGCCGTCGAAGCGGGATCAGGTCTCGGCTGGGAGCGATACGCGGCGTCTGTCATCAGCATCGAACGCTTTGGCGCATCCGCTCCGTACAAGGTCATCTTCGAGAATCTGGGCTTCACGGTGGAGAATGTGGTGAGGCGCGCGAAAGAATTATGAACCCGTAGGGACACAGCGTCGCTGTGTCCCTACAATAAGGATGGAAAATGAAAGTAGCAGTCGGTTGTGATCATGCGGGATTTCCGCTCAAGGATGTTGTTGTCGAAGCGGTGAAAGCCGCCGGACATGAAGTGATCGATGTCGGCACGTTCAGCGCGGATGCGGTGGATTTCCCCGATTTCACGAAAAAAGTCGGCGAGAAAGTCCAGAGCGGCGAAGCCGAGCGCGGAATTTTGATCTGCGGATCGGGCATCGGCGCGGCGATCGCGGCAAATAAAATGAAAGGCATTTACGCCTCGATCTGCCACGATACCTATTCCGCCGCGCAAGGTGTGGCGCACGACGCCATGAATGTCTTGTGTATGGGCGGGCGCGTGATCGGACCTGAACTCGTGAAAGTCCTCGTCCCTGCTTTCCTGAACGCCCGTTACCTTGGGGAAGACCCAAGCGGGGAACGCTATGCCCGAAGGGTGGGGAAGATCAAGAAGATGGAAGA
>CAYPHR010000373.1:0-2591 GCA_964410375.1 uncultured Anaerolinea sp.
GGCGACATACAGGATCTTGCTCCAGTCCTGCAGGTTCTTCCTGCCCGCCTCCAGAAGTTCATGGAAGGCACGCGCCTGCGCCAGATCTTCGGCGCGCGGCTTGACCCACTTCCCGCCCGCGTTGGGGAGTTTATCCCAGGCGGCGGCATCGAGGAAATCGAGCGCGCCGTCCGCGCCGATCGGCAGGAGCTGCAGAACACCGGGGAAGCGCACGATGACATCCAACAGTTGCCGGACTGAGTTCTTGACGTCCAGCATGGCGAGCATACGGAAGGTCTTTTCCTGCCCAAGGATCAGGCGCGGGATCTGATAGGAGCCGCGGTTGGGCGTCCCCAGCATGATGAAGCGCGAGCCGTCCCGTTTGCTGATCTGCTCCCACACTTTGGGACGCTGGGCGATCATCGCGCGCGTCACCAGCCCGCCCATCGAGTGGGCAAGGATGCGGATGGGCTGATCCGTCTCTTTGAGTTTCGCTTCCAGCGCGTCGGCGAAGCGGTTGGACTCGTCCACGATCGAGAGCCGCCAATCGTACGGGAAGGGGATCACTTCGTGCGTCGCGCTCAGGTAATCCACAAGGTTGCCATAGGCGAGCGCCACCAATGCCTGCGGCTGGACCTTGCGGCTGGTGATCTGCAGGTTGGCGATCCTGCCCTGCGCCAACTCGAGCACGTTCAACCAGATGCGGCTGCTGCCCTCGGCAAGATGCGTGCCCATGATGCCCGGCAGCACATACACCACCGGCTGGGACAAGTTCGCCCGTTTCTGAAAGGAACGCGCGCCGAGTTCGAGTTCCGGGATGGCGCTGAGGTATGCCTCCTTGAGCGGACGGAAACCCTTGGCATCCAGTTTGTCGGGCTTGGGGTTCGTCAACGCCTCCCGGACGACCTCCGCCGTGCGTTTGTTCGAGAAGTAACTGGAATGATGCACGCCGGGACCCTTATAAAAGAAGTAGCGCCCGCCCTTGCGCGTCGGTCCGCCGTACATGGCGGGCGTTTGCACCACCAGATCGTGTTCTTCGGAATAGAAAAGATCGGTAAAGAAGACCGCCAGCCTGCCCACCACGTCATTCTTTTCGATATCCCCGGCGATCACGCTCAGGTCAACGTCGAGTTCCACGTCCGGGCGGTTGATCAGCTTGATGAAATCCGACTCAGGCGTCATCGAAGCGAGACCGGGCATCGCCTCCGGGTCGGCGGCTTGCTTCTTGAAATCCAACAGCAGGTCGGTGATGACGCTGTAGGTTTGCGCCGCGCCCGGGGGCAGGAGTTTGCCGATCACGTTGATCATGACCTCCAGCCAGCGGTCGAGTTTCTTGGAAGCCAGCGCCGTGCCGCGCGCCGGACAGGCAACCCGCACAAAGCGCTCGACGGTGATCTTCTTCTTCGCCAGCAGGTCGGAGAGTTCTTTCAAAGCGGCGGCAGTGACCGGGTTCGCAGCAACCAGCTTCAGGTCGTCGGCATCGAACGGGGGCGCCCCCTTCCGCCCGCCGCGGCTGAGCAGTTCGCCCACCAATCCGCCGCGCGAGTGTGTGACCAGATGCAGCCTCGCCCCCGCCGGCAGTCTCTTGACCAGATCGAGCGCGTTCTCGACCGGGCTGAGCGAAAGCGTCTTGTGGTCGTAGCCGAAGATGCGTTCGCCGTACGCGCCTTGCAGCGCCGCCCAGACCTCGGGATGGAAACCGCCGAAGCCGCCGGACGTGCTCGAAAACGTGCCGTGAATAAAGAGCAGGACCGCCTTCTTTTTATCCTTTATCTTTAATTGCTTGATGTCCGCGCTGGGTGAATCGAAGCCTTTGTCGAAGCGGAACAGACCCGGCTTGGGCATGATCCTGCCGTCCCAGAACTCGGCAAATTTCCCGGCGGCGGCTTTGACCGGATCGAACTTCAGGACGCGCAATGCCTTGAGCGTCCACGTCAGCGCGCCGCGGGAGGTCTCGCCGCTGGGCAGTTGGGCGGGGATCTCGAGCACATCCGCCTCCTCCCCGCGCGACAACTGATACTTGAACTCCCGTTCCAGTTCCTCCACTGTGACCCAGCGGTGGATGTCGCCTTCGTAGATCAGTTCGACCACGTCGCTCTTTTTCAAGCCCTTCAGCAGTTGTTCGCTGGAGGAGGCGCGGTCGTTCGAAAACTGCACCGCCTCGGAGACCGAGAAGTTGGTCAGGTGTTCGCCGAAGTGGACGTCCTTCAGGCTTTCGTCACGATGTCCGAATACTTTAAGGGTCGTCATTGCGTCTCCTTTTTGAGCCTGCCTGCTGCGGATCTCACAGCGGCGGGACTCACTGCCAGCCAAACGATGAAGCAGGATGTATTATGGAACGGATGTTATTAGTGTAGGGGAAAACAGGCAAAATTACAAGCGCGGATGCGGAATTTTCCCCGCCCTCACCCACATACACGCAGGGGCGACGTTTTGTCGCCCAGGGCACGAAAACCGTGCCCCTACAGGATGAATGCCTCTCATAATCGCTTCATCCTGCGTCTGTACAATTTTTGCCATGCTCGAAAACACCCAACCCACCGACCGCATGAGCCGTTTGCAGGCAGTCCGCGCCGTGCCGGTACAAAAACGCGCCAAACGATGGAACGGAC
>CAYPHR010000374.1:0-2581 GCA_964410375.1 uncultured Anaerolinea sp.
TCGGGGCGCGGCAAGATCACGGTGCAGGCGAAGGCGCACGTTGAGGAGATGGAGCGCGGCAAGAGCCGCATCATCGTCACCGAACTGCCGTACATGGTCAACAAATCCAGCCTGATCGAACGCATCGCCGAACTGGCGCGTGACGGGCATCTGGAAGGTCTCTCCGACCTGCGCGATGAATCTGACCGTCAGGGCATGCGCATTGTCATCGAACTTACGAAGAACGCCGACCCGAACTTCGTCCTGCGCGAACTCTATCGCCGCACGCCGATGCAGACCACCTTCAGCATCAACCTGCTGGCATTGGTGGACGGCGAGCCGCGCACTTTAACCCTGAAGCAGGCACTCCGCGTCTACGTGGAACACAGGCTTGAGGTCATCAAGAGGCGGGCGCAATTCGATCTGGAAAAGGCGAAAGCGCGCCAGCACATCCTTGAAGGATATTTGGTCGCGTTGAAAAATCTGGACGAGATCATCAACCTCATCCGCTCCGCCGCGGACGTGGAAACTGCGCGGGCAAAACTGATGAAGCGTTACAAGCTGACGGAGTTGCAGGCGAACGCGATCCTTGACATGCAGCTGCGCCGTCTTGCCGCGCTCGAGCGCAAGAAGATCGAAACCGAATACAAGGAAGTGAGCGCGCTGATCAAGGAGCTGACGACGCTGTTGAAGTCGCCGAAGTTGATGCGCGGTGTGGTAGCGGACGAACTGCAAAAGGTGAAAGCCGCCTATGCCGACCGCCGCCGCACGCAGATCGTCAGCGTGAAGGACGGGGCGAAGGGGATGCAGGCGCTGACCACCAATGACCTGCTGCCCCAGCAAACCGTGTGGATCGGCGTGACCGATGACGGCTTGGTCTCGCGCACCGCGGACGATAAACAGCCGCGTCATTCCGGTAACGATGCGCCGCGCTTCCTGGTCCGGGCTTCGACGACGGATACGGTTTACTTCGTCAGCAAACTTGGTAAAGCCGCCGCGGTCGCCGCGCATTTGATCCCACAGGCGAATAAATTGAGTCAGGGGATCGCATACTTCAAAGTCTCGCCATTGAGCGATACGGATGCACTTGCGGCAGTATTTGCATTGCCCGCCAGCAAATCCGCTCTCGGCGAAGAGATCTGCGTCATTACGATCACGCGCTTCGGCATGCTCAAGAAGAGCCTTGTCAGCGAACTGCCCGGTCCTTCCTCACAGACGTTTACGATGGTCAGGGTCAACGAAGGGGACCGGCTCGGCTGGGTCGGGTTGACGGATGGAAAGAAAGAAATCCTGCTGGTCACGGCGGGCGGCATGGCGATCCGCTTCAAGGAGGATGACGTGCGCCCAATGGGACTTGTCGCGGCGGGTGTGAACGGCATGAAATTGGACGAGAAGGACGAAGTCGTCGGCGCGGAGATCCTGCCCACCGAAGGTGACATCTTCATTCTAACCAGCGACGGCAAAGCCAAGCGCGTGGATGTGAAGGACTTCCCCGTGCAGGGACGCTACGGCAAGGGCGTCGTCGCATGGGACCTGCCGGACAAGGTAACGCTCGCCGCCATCGCCAGTGGCAAGCCGAATTACATGGCGACCATCCACTTGACGAAGGGCGCGCCCAAATCCACCCGGCTGGATGCGGCGGGCGTGCGCAAACGCGCCTCCACCAAAGGCGACCTGATCGTGGAAGTGAAACCCGGCGAAACGGTGACCTCGGTCAATGTGGGCTGGACGGTGGAGAGGTTTGTGGCGGTGGAGAAGAAAGTGGAAAGTGGGAGGAAAGAGGGAAAGAAGAAAGAAGCGAAGCCGAAGAAAGCCGCGCCTGCCAAGACCAAGCCCCCGAAGGGGAAAAAGGTAGTCAAGCCTGCGGCGAAGTCCAAAGCGAAGCCGGTGAAGAAGAAAAAGAAGTAATAACGAAAACATCCTGCGGAGAAGTCTCCGCAGGATGTTTATTTTCTTACAAATTGCCACAATTACTTCACCATTGATAAAAGCCATCAAGTCTGAGTTATCTCATACGGCACGCCGCGGATTTGGAACTCCGTACCATGTACATCCACATCCACCCGCACCGAAAGCATCCGCGCAGGGACACCCGTGTTCGGATACCAGATACGGTTCTCTACAGGCAGAATCAACAAACCGTCATCGTCACCGATAGGTGTGAAATCATCCTTCAACTCCTGCTTATACGCCGAAACCCCCAATTTTTCGCACAATTCCTTCGCAAATGCAACCACATCGCTTGAAGCCAGCCCGATCTCGCTGACCTGCAAGATCTGCCCGCTCCCGAATGGCGCATGCACGGCATTCCGCTGGTCATGCCGCGCGATGAACTCCAGAATATTCCCCGCCGCATCCTTGAAATAGCACGAAGACGCGTTCCATGTCTGGCTATGGAACTCATCATTGCCCTTGTCATCTTTCACCAGCGGAGTCCGCGCCGAGAGCCACGCCTTGGCATGGATGAATTGATTCTTCGGGATATTAAAACAAAAATGATACGCGCCTCGCCATTCCGCTGGAGCCTGATTAAACACCAGCATGCTTTTCCCTGCACTGACGGTGAGCGCGTTGCTTTCGAGATGGGCAGGCAACTCCAACA
>CAYPHR010000375.1:0-2570 GCA_964410375.1 uncultured Anaerolinea sp.
CGAGTCGTCGCCTCCGCCCAGATCGCCTCCCCAAGCGGATGTTCACTTCCTTTTTCCACGGAGGCGGCAAGGCGCAGGAGTTCATCTGCGGTCAATCGTCCACCGTCCACGGTCACTATGTCTGTAACAGCGGGCTGTCCCTTTGTGATCGTCCCGGTTTTATCCAAAACCACCACATTGACCTTGCCCGCGCGTTCCAACGCTTCACTGCTGCGGAAGAGAATTCCCGCTTCCGCGCCTTTGCCCGTCCCGACCATGATGGCGGTCGGTGTGGCAAGCCCCATCGCGCACGGACAGGCGATCACCAGCACGGCGACCATGTTGATCAAGGCGCGGGTGAACGGGTCAATGTCCGCGTTGATGGCAAGCGGCGGACCGAAGAAATACCAGCCGATAAATGTCAGCAAGGCAATGACGATCACGACAGGCACGAACACAGAAGAGACTTGATCCACCAGTTTTTGGATGGGCGCCTTGCTTCCCTGCGCATCCTCCACCAATTTGATGATCTGTGCCAGCGCAGTCTCGCGCCCAACTTTGGTGGCTTCGAATTTCAACATGCCAAGTTTGTTCAGCGTCGCGCCGATGACCGTATCTCCCTGTTTCTTCTCGACCGGGAGCGATTCGCCCGTCAGCATGGATTCATCCACGGAACTGCGACCTTCGACGACTACGCCATCCACAGGAATCTTCTCGCCCGGCTTGACGAGAACAATGTCACCGACGCGGACGTCATCTATGGAGACCTCAGCCTCCTCCCCGTCGCGGATGATGCGGGCGGTTTTGGCACGCAGTCCCATCAGTTTTTTAATCGCTTCGGAGGTGCGTCCCTTGGCACGCGCTTCGAGAAATTTCCCAAGTTTAATGAGCGTGATGATCACCGCCGCCGTCTCGTAATAGACGTGTCCCATCAGCCAGCCGAAGGTGATCGGCAGGGAATAGAAGAACGCGGCGGACGTACCCATGGCGATCAACACGTCCATGTTGGCGGACCCGTTGCGGATTGCCTTGAACGCGCCAACGTAATACTGCCAGCCCACATAAAATTGAACAGGGATGGCAAGCGCCAGCATCAGCCAGCCAAACCATGGTTGGGTATCGCGCATGCCTGCCATCATCGTGCTGGAGTAAACAAACTCGGGCAAAAGACCGAAATCCTTTGCCATCGACAATACGAACAGCGGCACGGTAAAGATCAAACCGATGACGAGCAGCCGCCATTGTTCATTGATCTCATGCTCGCGCGCCTTGGCTTCGGCATCATCCGCTTCGCCGCCGAGTTCTACGGCTTCGAAGCCTGCGGATGCCACCGCGCGGCGGAGTTCCGCCTGCGTGACGATGGTGGGAATATATTTGATGCGCGCCTTTTCCGTTGTGAAGCTGACTTGTACTTCAAGAACACCTTCGAGTTTCGTCAGGGCGTTTTCGAGGCGGCGGGCATCGTTATCATCGGATAAACGTTTGATGACAAGATCCGCTTCGCCGGTGGCGATGCCATATCCGGCGCGGTTGACGCGGGCGATGAAATCCGTCAGCTTGAGCTTGGCGGAGTCGAAATCCACGGTAGCGCGTTCGGATGACAGGTTCACAACAGCCGTCTGCACGCCGTCGAGTTTCTTAAGATTGCGTTCGACGGTGGCAACGCAGTTGGCACAGGTCATGCCGGTGATGGGGAGAGTGAGTTGTTTGGTATCGGTCATTGACATTCCTATAAAGATCTGACAGGTCTTGGAAATCTGTCAGATCTAAAACTTATAGCGTAATCAGTCCTTCGGCGGGATAGTTGATCTCCGCCAGCAACGCCTTGATGCTTTCTTCCGTGGCAGGCGCATCGAATGTGATCTCAACCTTTTTTGTCGCCTCATCCGCCTTCACAGACTGGACACCCTGCAATTCGCCCACTTCCATTTCGATGGTATGGGTGCAGTGTCCGCAATGAATGGCGGGAACGGTATAGGTTACTGTGGTCATGATTTATTTCTCCTTGGAATTATTATATTTATCAGTGGTTTTGACACCGTACCTGCAGTTGCCCAACCACCAATTCTCAAATTAAACCTTTGTCGACATTTCGAATACTTCGGTGATCTCTTTCAATACGCGCTCGCGTTCTTTCTTGTCATTGCCTTGAATGGCGGTGATGACGCAGGAATTCAGGTGATCTTCCAAAATGCGCGAACTGACCTTGTTCAGAGCCGCTTCAATCGCCTGTATCTGGCGGATGACGTCGATGCAGTAGGCATCCTCCTCCACCATGCGGATGACACCGCGCAGGTGTCCTTCCACAGTTTTCAATCTTCGGATCGTATTGTCGTTTTCCATAAGTTCCTCATTATCTTGGATACGGCTCCCATGATGTTTCTTACACCCCCCCCCAGGGGGGATGGGTATACCCAATATACAACAATCCACGCATTCACGTCAAGTGGATGAATGTCACTACAAATCGGGTAAAATAGCCCGATGCAACGCACAATCCTAATCATGGTTTTGCTCCTGCTTCTGCTCACAGGATGCGCCCAAAACCAAAATTCCCAAACCGAGCAGATCAACCGCGCTGTGGCGGCAAC
>CAYPHR010000376.1:0-2561 GCA_964410375.1 uncultured Anaerolinea sp.
CCTTTGCGATCAACTTCGATGGGCGCGGATACGAAACGCAGATCGGCACGTTCTTCGACAAAACGATCCCCGAAACGTCGTGCGTGCTGTGCGGACAATGCGTGGCGGTCTGCCCGACCGGCGCGTTGAAACCGAAGCGCGAATATTTGCTGGAACAAGGCATGAGCCCGAATGAGATCAGCGTGATGAACACGGGCAGAAAGCAGAGGAAGCCGCGATGATCAAATCAGACCGAGTGACCACCACCACCTGTCCTTACTGCGGGGTGGGTTGCACCCTGCAATTGCATGTCAAGGACGACTTCATTTACAAAGTGACCAGTCCCTTCGATTCGCCCGTCAATCAGGGTAACTTATGCGTGAAGGGACGTTTCGGCTATGACTTCGTCTATCATCCCAAACGCACGACCAAGCCGCTGGTGCGCCGCTATTTGCTGGAAGGCAAGCCGAAGCCCGAAGGACGCGAACAGGTCTTTGCCGTCAGTGTGGATGGCAAGCCGATTCCGGACTCAAAGATCTCAAATGATTGGGACTGGGTCGAGACCGACTGGGAGACTGCGCTGAACTTCGCCGCGGATAATCTCGTCCGTATTTACCGGCGCGACGGTTCGGATGCGATGGCGGTCTATTGCTGTGCCAAAGCGACGAACGAAGATAATTATCTGCTGCAAAAAATGTACCGCGCCTTGTTCCGCACGAATAACGTGGACCATTGCACGCGCCTGTGTCACGCGGGGTCGGTGGTCGCGCTTCAGCAAGCCATTGGTTCGTCCGCGATGAGTAACACAGCTTCACAGGTCATTATGAACGATGTCTTCATTGTGACCGGCTCGAACACATCCGAGAATCATCCCATCATTGCCCTGCAAATGAAGGAAGCGGTGATGAAACACGGCGCGAAGATGATCGTCGTGGACCCGCGCCGCATCGAACTGGTGGACATGGCGGAGATGTGGCTGCCGCTCAAACCGGGCACGAATGTGCCTGTCTTCTCTGCGATGGCGCATGTGATCGTGAAAGAAAATCTGGTCAATTGGGATTTCGTCAAATCCCGCACCGAAGGCTTCAACGAATTCGTTGAATCGCTTGAAAAATTTACGCCTGAATACGCCGAAGAAATTTCAGGCGTTCCCGCTGAGGATATCCGCCAAGCCGCGCGCATGTACGCCACCGCAAAGAACGCCGCCATCTATTGGGGCATGGGGATCTCGCAACTTTCGCATGGCACGGCGTCCGCGCTGGCGCTCATTCATTTGGCGTTTCTCACGGGTCACGTCGGGCGCGACGGTACGGGGCTGAATCCGTTGCGCGGACAGAACAACGTGCAGGGCGCGAGCGACATGGGCGCGATGCCCTTCCACTACCCCGGCTACATGCGCGTGGATAATCCCGACAACCGCGCCAAATGGGAAAAGGCGTGGAACATCGAGCCGGGCGGGTTAAGCCTCAAGCTGGGACTCACCACCACTGAAATTCTCAGCCATGCGCACGAAGGAGGCGTCCGTGCGTTGTACATCATGGGCGAGAATCCGATGATGTCCGAGCCGAATCTCAACGAGACGCGCGAACATATGAAGCAACTCGAGTTCATCGTCGCGCAGGATATTTTCATCAACGAGAGCGGTGCGTTCGCGGATGTCTTCCTGCCCGCCACGCCCTTCGCCGAAAAGGATGGCACGTTTTCGAATACGGATAGAAGAGTCCAGCGCGTCCGTGCCGCGCACCCGCCGCGCGGGGAAGCAAGACCCGATTGGCAGATCATCTGTGACCTGGCTCTTCGCATCGAATCCCGACTTGGGGTTGATACCGCCAAATGGACCTATTCCAACCCTGAAGAGATCCTGCGTGAGATGGGGAGCGTGAACGAAGATTATGCGGGTATCACCTATGAGCGCATCGAAAAAGTTGGTTTGATCTACCCCGTCCCATCTCTCGATCATCCCGGCACGCCGACGCTCTTCACTGAAGATTTCCCGCGCGGACGCGGCAAGTTCCACCAGTTGGATTTCGTCCCCGTCATGGAGGAAGCAGACGACGAATTCCCGTTCATCCTGACTACGGGACGCGTGCTTGAACACTGGCACGGCGGCACGATGACTCGCAACTCCGCCTTGAATGAAGCATACCCCGAAGCCCGCGTGGAGATCCACCCCGCGGATGCGGACATCCACGGCATACAGCATAACGACCCCGTGCGTGTCAAATCCCGCCGCGGAGAGGTCGTCCTGCGCGCCAGCGTCACCGAGAAGACATCGGTCGGCGTGGTCTTCATCCCCTTCCATTTTGCCGAAGCCGCCGCGAATTTACTCACCAACGACGCGCTCGACCCGCAAGCGTTGATCCCCGAATTCAAAGCCTGTGCCGTGCAGGTCTTCCCGGCGCGGAAGAAAGATTTGCCGAACCCCGATGTGGTCTTGGAGCGGGGGAGGTATTAAATTCGCCCCCTCCGCCGCTCCCTTCGGTCGGGCACCTCCCCCAATCCGACATTTGACACTTTGCATATCAACTAAACACACTCTTGTCGGATTTGGGGAGGCTGGGAGGGGGTGGGATGCAAAATAA
>CAYPHR010000377.1:0-2532 GCA_964410375.1 uncultured Anaerolinea sp.
GGAAATGCACGGCGGACGAATCTGGGCGGAAAGCAGGGAGGGTGCCGGCAGCACATTTACATTCATTCTGCCGGTCGGTCCTGAAAAAGAGAAAATAGAAATCAAAAAGCCGTTCGCCGAGTGACCCCGTCATCAGTTGACGGGGTTTTCATTTCTTTGATACACTCGCGCCCATGTTAAACCTCAACACGCAGTTCGATCTCATCCGCCAGTCCGCCACGGTGGCAATGGCAGACCGCATCCTTGCCCTCAAAGCCAGCGGGAAAAACATCATCGGTTTGCAGGTCGGCGACCCGGATTTTGAAACTCCACCCGCTGTTGCAGATGCGGCGCTCAACGCCATGCGGTCCGGCTTGACGCATTATGGTCCCTCGCGCGGCTTCCCGGACCTGCGAACTGCGGTTGCAAAAAAACTGCTCCGTGACGAAGGCGTCGCCTGCGACCCCGATACCGAAATCCTCATCACACATGGCGGCATCCACGCCTATTACCTTGCCATGCAATCCATCCTCTCGCCGGATGACGATGTTCTGATTCCCGACCCATCCTGGGCAACTCATTCCAATATGGCGATCATGCTGCGCGGAAATGTGATCCGCGTCCCTGCCCCCGCCGAGGCTGGATTCATCCCTCATTTTGATTCGTGGCTGAAAGCGCTGACACCCAAAACTCGAGTCATCGTCTTGAACTATCCCTCCAACCCGACCGGCGCTTTCCCTTCGCGGGAGTATCTGCAAACCCTGCAAGACTTCGCCGCCAAACATAACTTGTGGATCGTTTCTGACGAAGTCTATGGAAGTTTATATTATGAAGAGAAGCCAACCTCTGCCGGCGCGCTCGAAGGCGCAAAGGACAGGACGATCCTTGTCAACAGCCTCTCGAAATCCTATGCGATGACCGGCTGGCGGGTGGGATTTCTCGCCGCGCCGCAGCGTGTCATCGAACATGCCTTGAAAGCGGGGCAAAATTCGATCACCTGTGTGGCGCCCTTCATTCAGAAAGCCGCCGCCTTTGCCTTGACCGATTCTTCTATTCAACTCGTCACCGCGGAAATGCGTGCCGCTTATTCCCATCGCCGCGATTTGGTTTTGCGTATAGCCAAAGAATTGGAGAGTGATAGAGTTATAGCGATTCCCCCGCAAGGCGCGTTCTACTTCTTTCTTGATTTGCGCGCATTAAACATGTCTTCCGTGGAAATGTGCGAACGGATTCTGGAAGAAGAAGGCGTGGGGCTTGTCCCTGGCTCGGCATTTGGCGAACAAGGCGAAGGTTTCATCCGCATGACGATTGCCGCCTCCGACGAAGATGTGGAAGCGGGTTTTCGGAAGATCGTGAAGTGGGCGGAGAGACAGTAGGGGCGGGGTCATCCCGCCAATGGAGGCAGTATGATAGTCGCGTTCCAGGGTGAACCCGGCGCCTACAGTGAGCAGGCGATCTTCGATTATTTTGGAAATGTCGAAACCCTTCCGTGCGAATCGTTCGATGTGGTCTTTGATTCAGTGGTTTCAGAAAAATGTGATTTGGCGTTGATTCCCATTGAGAATTCGCTGGCAGGCAGCATTCATCAAAATTATGATCTGCTTTTGCGTCATGACCTTCACATTGTAGGGGAGCATCTCTTGCGTGTGCGGCACTGTCTGATTGTGAACCCTGGCATCAAAAAAGAGAATATCAGAAAAGCCATCAGCCATCCGCAGGCGCTGGGTCAATGTGCGGGCTATTTGCGTTCGCACGGCATCCAAGCGGAGCAGGCCTATGATACGGCGGGGAGTGTGAAGATGCTCAAAGAGTCCGGCGTGCTGGATGTGGCGGCGATTGCTTCAAAACGCGCAGCGGAACTTTACGGGATGCAAATTCTGGAGGAAGGCATCGAAGATAACGCGGAAAACTATACGCGTTTTCTCGCTGTCGGACGAGAACCAGTTGTCCCGACGAGTGACCCCCATACTGGGGGCAGGGCGAAGACGTCCATTGTCTTTGCATTAAAGAATCAACCGGGGGCGCTGTTCAAGGCGTTGAGCGTTTTTGCGTTACGTGATATTGATCTGACGAAGATCGAATCGCGCCCATTGCAAGGCAAGCCGTGGGAATATCTTTTTTATGTCGATTTCATCGGCTCGACGAGTGATGAAGTGCCAAAACGCGCGCTCGATCATTTGGGCGAATATGCAATGACGCTGCGTGTGCTGGGTTCGTATCCGCGGTTTCGGGGATGAAAGAGTTTCGGATTTTAAAATACCCATGGATACCAATGTACATGGTTGATGTCTTAAGATTGATCTAACAAAACCTTAGTTTCCCAACCGCTCGATCAAAAACAAGACCTCCGCCGACGCCGAGTAGGTAAGGGCAGGGTCTTCTGCAATTTCAGGGTCAAGAGAATTGTTCAAGAGAAACTCAATTTTTTCTGCTAATGTTTTCAACCATTGAGGGTACTCTGGATCAGAAAGTAATTGAGCAATATATTTTATAGCTTCGCCCTTGGCTCCCTGTTGAACCGCCCCATAAATTTGATCACATAACTGCCCTGTT
>CAYPHR010000378.1:0-2526 GCA_964410375.1 uncultured Anaerolinea sp.
CGGGTCAATGATGTGGACCGCGTTAACAGGCGGGGTTTGTCCAAAGTCGAAGGTTGGCAGGATGATGTAAATATTTTTCTCCACCGCAATGGCAGATGCATCTGCAACGAACTTTGCAACCTGATCGCTCATGCCAAGTCCTGCGCCTTCTTGCAGTGAGACGATGTTTGCGCCATCGTCTGCCATCTTGCGGATTTGCTCCAGCTGCTGCGCGTGGAGTTCATTTGTAGCTTGACGAAAACCCGCTTCATCCCCGCCGTTGAGTTGATTCAACAACCCAGGCAGTGTCCCATTGGGGAGCGAAAAGCCCGCGACTGTGGCAGTCTGTTTGGGCTGGGACGGGAGCAGAATCCGCCCAAAGCCAAGACCAAGGATGAGGGCGAGCAACCCAGCCGAAGTCAGAGCGAAGCGGTTGAATTTCCATCCGTTTTCCCAAACATAGTTGATGAGACTCGCAAACCAACTCATCACGAAGTTGATTCCCCACAATCCAAATACAGATGCGATCTGCATGGCGGGGAGAAATCCGCGCTGGGAGTAGGCGGCGGCGCCGAACGTGCCAAAGGGGCTGCCGCTGGCGGAGAAGAAATCCATGGCGGTGGCGGCGATGGGATAGACGAGCGTGACCCATGCGGCGTCCGGGAAGCGGCGGGCGTAGAGGCGGTCGATGACGTAGGGGAGCAAGCCGATGGGCGTCATCAAGATGAAGAAGATGGGTTCGGCATTCGGGTGGATGGCGGCGGTGGCGGTTGCGCCGTTCCACGCGATGATGGTGGCGATTGCGGACGCCGCCCACATCAGCAGGAAGTTGCACCCTGCCTTGTCGCTTTCGCGGAAGAAGCGGATGATGAAGACGGGCAGCAGCCACGCCGCGAGCGGAAGGTTCCATTTGCCGCCAATGAAGACGGTGAGGATGGTGGCGATGGCAAGGTAGATATAGCGTTTGTTCATGAGATACTCCTGTATTTGGAAAGTGGTGATTGGCGCTATTCTATAAATATTGGTTTCTTCCCACATCGTCCATTCAGGGCGAAAGCGGACATTGTCCGTTCGGACAATATGCCCGAACGGGTGGAGAGTGTAGAATAAGCGCATGGAACAGTCCGATTCATATAAAAGCCAGTTTGTCGGTTTCCCCTTCTATATTTTCATCACCATCCTGTTGGGTTTGATCGCGGCATTCAGCCTGCGGGATGTGTGGAATACAGGCTCGGTGTTTTTCACCGCGCTGTGTTTTTTTCTGTTCGCGGCTCACATCGGTTTGTACTGGCTGAATTTGAAAACGGAATTGGTCAAGCGCAAGTATCTGGTGTACTACGCGGCGCAAGCCATTTTGATCGTTGCGCTGGTTTCCATCCCCTACGGCACGCCAATCTATTTGACCATTCTCGGTTCGACGGTCATCACCATCATTGCGGATGTTCTAGGGTGGTGGGGAAATACGCGCCGCGCGTTGTATTTGGGTCTGTTCTATCTTGCGCTGACTGTTGGCTTGATCCTTGTGCGCGTGCCCGCCAGCGAGTGGGGAACGGTCATTGTCAACCTGCTGATCAATGGCGGATTTATCATTCTGTTCATGGTGGTGTTGAACCAGCAATTGGCAGAACGTCAGAAAGCCGTGGAACTCGCCGAATCACTGGAGAGCGCTAACGCGAAACTCGCTGCTTCGGCGGCAAAGATCGAATCGCTGACTTTGCAGAACGAACGTCAACGTATGGCGCGGGAATTGCATGACACACTCGCGCAAGGCGTGGCTGGATTGGTCTTGCAACTGGAAGCCATCAAGGCGCATCTTGCCGCTGAAAATACCGAACGCGCCGCCGCCATCGTCGAGCAGTCCATTGCGCGGGCGCGCAGTACGCTTGCCGAATCCCGCGCGGTGATCGATGACTTGCGTTCCGCGTCCACCAACGTCACCGAGTTGGTGCGCGAAAAAGTGGAACGCTTCAAACAGTCCACGGGCATTCCATGTAAATTGGAAATTTCGGTCAGTGAAAATCAACTCCCCGCCGAAACGCTTGACCATGCCATGAACATCCTCAGCGAATCGCTGACGAACATAGCCCGCCATGCACAGGCGACGAACGTGAACGTAAACTTCTTCATTCAAAACAAAACGCTGGAGTTGGAAGTCCGCGATAACGGCAAAGGCTTCGACGTGAAACAGGAAGCCAAAGGTCACTACGGCTTGGTAGGAATGCACGAACGCGCAAGACTCACAGGCGGAATGCTCTCCATTGAATCCGATGCGAATGGGACTTGTGTGCAATTCATTGTGGGTGGTGAAGCATGATCCGCGTGATGATCACAGATGACCATCTCATCGTCCGCGAGGGCTTGCGGTTGATCCTTGAAACTGCTGCTGATATTGAAATCGTCGGCGAGGCGGTGGATGGCGCGGAGTGTTTGGAACTCGCAGCGAAATTAAATCCCAAAGTCATTCTCATGGACCTGCAAATGCCGCGCATGGACGGCATCACTGCCATCGGTCATCTGCGCAAAGATTTCCCCAACATTGCCATCGTC
>CAYPHR010000379.1:0-2520 GCA_964410375.1 uncultured Anaerolinea sp.
AGAACAACCGTCCATTTTGGGAGGAGAAGTTACAGGCGAACAGGGAGCGCGACAGGCAGGTGACACGTCAATTGCGGAGGATGGGCTGGAAAGTAGTGCGGGTGTGGGAACACGAGTTGAAGGTCCCAGCACGGGTGGGGGCAAAATTGCGAAAGGCATTGGACCACGAAGGGTCACGAAGGAGCACGAAGAAAAAACTTAGTGACCCTTCGTGACACTTTGTGGTGATTTTAGAAAACGATCACTCCCCCAACAAATCCGCCAGAAAACTGAACAAACCGCCTTCGTCTTCATCGTCCTTTTCGGGCAGGTCACTGGCAACGACTCCGCTTTGCCCGTTGATGAGCAGCAGATGCTCGCGCCCACTGAAGGGGATCTCGGTCATCCACACGGGCAGCAAGTTGAGTTTGAACGAGGTCACCAGCATGTTTGCCGAGGAGGTGTGGACGATGTTGATTCCGCCCAGCAGGGATGGCAGTTCGCGCTTCAATTTATTGAACGACTGGCTGCGTGCTTCGAGCGATGCTTCCGCCATCGGGACGTCGTAGATCTCCGCCAGCCAGGATGCGAGAAATCGCGGGTCATATGGCTGGAGCGACTTAAGGTCGAAGGTGGGAATCAGTTTGGAGAAAACAGCGGACAGTTTGCGGGAGGCGGGAAGCGGCATGTCATCCACCAGCACGGGATATTTATCCTGGATCCGCCTCACTTTGCGTTCACGCTTGTTGCTGAATGTCCCTTCTTCGTATTCGACGATCTCGGCGGTGTAATCCAACATGCCGCCGATGTCAAAGGTCCATAACGGGAGGTACAGTCCGCGCGGAAGTTCGACCTGCTTTTCAGGTGTGATGCCGTTGCTTTCGACCCATTCGATCAACAATTGGATGGCGCGTTTCTGGTCGAAGGCATGCGGGATGATCGCGTCGGGCGCGAGCAGGTCTTTGGAGTTTTTAAGTTGGACGACATGCGGCGAATCGCAGTAGGCGCAGTTTGCCGAAATCTGTTTGGGCGGCAGGATGAACTCCGCGCCGCAGCCGTTGCAGTGGAAGGCTTGCTCCTGAAGCGGCTTGCCGTGTCCTTTCATGGTTGCCATCGCCACGATGAAATCTTTTTCGGCTTCGTCCCTTGCGCCCAAGCCAAGCGCGTGCTGGCGCGTGCAATAATCGCAGACCAGCGAACTGCTGCCGTCGGGTGCGAACGCCATCCGGCCGCCGCACTTCGGGCACATGAAACGGTCGGCGTCCGCGCTTCGCAGACCTTCGGGCGCGGCAGGCAACTGGTCGGGGTTGACGATCTCATCCGCTTTGAGTGCGCCGTCCAAGATCGCCAGCGCGCGGCGCGCGCGGGTGTGATGCAGGTCGTGCGAAAGGCAGTTCTCCAGCGCCTTGCGTTTTTCCGCGGGGTCGTTGAGCGCTTCGCCCATCCAGAACCACGCTTCGGCAAGCACGTCATGCGAGCCTGCCATGTAAATGGCGCGGTCAAAATAGCGGCGGGCGGCGTCCATGTGACCCGCCTTCGCTTCGATGATCCCGCTGCGGAGAAGTTCTTTTGCGTATGCGTTGCTCATAGGTTTATTTGCGATCTATTCAACCGCAGAGTCGCAGAGTGCGCGGAGTTTTTCTCTGTGTTCTCCGCGCCTCTGCGGTGAAATCATATTGTATTCCGTACCATCGCGTCCGTCATCTTCGCCACACGCGCCATCTCCTTCACATCATGCACGCGGATGATGTCCGCGCCGCGCGTGATGCCCACCGCCACCGTCGCGGCAGTCCCTTCGATGCGTTGATCGGGCGGCAGGTCCAATGTAAATCCGATAAATGATTTGCGGGATGTGCCCAGCAGGATGGGATATCCCAACGCGCGGATCTCGCCAAGACGGTTGATCAATTCCAGATTATGCTCGCGCGTCTTTCCAAAGCCGATGCCTGGATCGAGCAAAATGACATTTTCCTGCACCCCGTCTTTCTTCGCGATCTCCACGCTGACGAGTAATTCGCGTTTCACATCTTCGAGCAGGTCGTCGTACTCCGCGCCGAGATACGTCCCGCCCAGTTTCTCGCGCACTTCCACGCTGGCGGGATTACTGCGATTATGCATCAATATCACTGGCGACTTGTGCTTCGCCGCCACGGACGCGATCTCAGAGTCCGCGCGAAAGCCCCACACATCATTGACAATGTGCGCCCCAGCGCGAATCGCCGCCTCCGCCACGCGGGCTTTGTAGGTATCTATGGAAATGATCGCATTCGGGAAGTTCGTGTGCAATGCGTCAATCACAGGGATTACCCGTTCCATCTCTTCTTCGGCGTTCACCGGCGCAGAACCCGGGCGCGTGGACTCGCCGCCTACATCGAGAATGTCCGCGCCGTGTTCGAGAAATTCCGCCGCCTGTTGGACGGCGAAGTCAACCGCATCTCCCTTTGCAATGATGCCATCCCCCGAAAACGAATCAGGAGTCACATTCAGGATTCCCATCACATACGTGCGGGAACCCCAATCGAATGTAAAACTTCCGATTTG
>CAYPHR010000380.1:0-2519 GCA_964410375.1 uncultured Anaerolinea sp.
ATTGACTCAAGACCGCCTCTCGCGCGGACCTGCCAACTGCTTCGCGTTTCTCCAGCTGACTCAACACTTCAGCCGTTTTCTCCGCCAACCCCGCCGCGTTGTTGACGTCCACGAAGAAGCCGTTCACGCCATTTTCAATGATATCTGTCACACCGCCGACCGGCGTGGCGATGACCGTCTTCCCGCACGCCATCGCCTCAAGCACCGCGTTCGGCATTCCATCCCGCAGGGACGGATGCACAAAGACATCCATCAATGAATAGTAGGCGGGAAGGTCTTTATGGGGGACATATCCTGTGACGATAATTTGATATTCGGGATTCGAGTTTCGGAATTCATCGAAGACTTTTTTATCTTCGCCATTCCGCACTTCGCCGACAATGAGCAGGGAAGCGGGTGTTTTCTTTGCCAACTGCGCGTAGCCAGAAAGGAGCATTGCCAGCCCCTTCTTTTCGCGTAATTCCCCGACAAAGCCAATGACGGGCATTTGGACTCTGGGAGCTTGCTCCCGCGAAGACGACAGCCAGCTGTCTGTCTCCAAAACACTCTCCGCCAACACCTCATTCCTTTCCATGGGTTTGAATACCGTAGTGTCAATTCCATTCGGGATGATGTGAATCTCGCGGTCCACAAATGCCTTTGCTTTTTTCGCTAAAATTTTGGCATTGGTTGTTACCGCGCTTGCATTTTGCAAAGCATACATCACATGCGAGAATTTGGACGGGTCGAAAGCGGCGCGTTCGATGTCATTTCCACGAATGGACGCGATGCTGGGAACGCCCAGATATTTCCCTGCATATGCGCCGACAAATCCCGCCATGGGGAGGAAGTAGGCATGTATCACATCGAATGGCTCATGCTGGTGCTCTGCTGTGATGAGTTCAAACCAATCCACGAGGGTGTCGTCCGTGCGTTTGTGCGCGCCGAAGCGCGTGACGCGGACTCCGCCCGAGCGAAGCATCTGCTTTTCGGACGGAGGCAGGTTCGAGCTTGGACAGAAGACGCGCACGTCATGTCCAGCCGAGGCAAGGGACTCCCCCAATCGTCCTGTTGAGATTGCGAGACCGCCAATGTCTGGTGTATACTTTTCGGAAAGCAGAGCTATTTTCATAGAGGTGTCTCAATGGCTGAACAATGTGAAATGATCATCGGTTATCTGGTGCCGCATCAGTGCGATAACCCGTCGTTGGGGAAGTGTGTGAAGTGCGGGCGCGGCTTTTGTGACGAGCATACCAACCCGACACGCGAAGGGCGCGTATGCCTTGCCTGCCAGCAGGGACTTGAGATGCCGATCGCATTGCCGATCGCGGCTGCCGGCTTTACCGCAGCAGACCTGGCGACCTTCAGCACCTGGGACGATGATAACGATAGCGGGGATATGTTCTCGGATCTGAGTTGATTTTTTGCAGGGGCGACTCACGAGTCGCCCCTGCATTATTTAGCCCCTGCATTATTTAGTACGGTCCGATCGTCTCCCAGATATTCTTATTTTCATCGATAAAATCATCACAGCGCTGACAAGGCTTGAGCGCGGGCGGGTGCATGTTCAAGCGGATCTTTCGATATGCCGCGCCGTCCCAAATTTCCTTGAATGACTGCCGAATGATATTACCCAACGGGGGGATCTTTTCGCGCGTCATGCAGCACACATAGACATTGCCGTTGAAGTCGATCAGCGTATGCGTCCACGGCGCGTAGCAGGGATGTTTGTCATAAAAGCCGAAGGCATATCTGCCTGCGCGTCCCAAACGGACCTCGGACTCGTCCCTGCCAAAAGGGAATGCATCCTCGTCCGAGACCATCAACCCCAGTTCGAGCGCGCGTTCCGCGATGCGCGGTGCGATCTCATTGTTGAATGTCTCAATATCCTTCCGGCGCATGGACAGGATCTCGCCGCAATGGTCATCCACGGGGATCAGGTTGATGCCGTCCGCGCCGAGTTGATGCGCCAGGTCGGGGAGCGAGGCAAGCGTCTCGTAATTGGTGCGGCTGACGACGGTGTTGATGCGGATGGTCAGTTTGCCCTTGTGCTTGTAACGGCGGAAGAGTTCCACGGCTTTGGTGGTGGCTTTGAAAGCACCTTCCACGCCGCGGATCCTTTCGTGCATCTTGCGGAGCGGCGAATCGATGGAAAGGTTCACCCCGCGCAGACCCGCCTCCACCAGCCGCTTGGCTTTTTCCTTGGTGATGAGCGTGCCGTTGGTGGTCATGGTGACCTTGATGCCGAGCGATGACGCCAGTTCCACAAACTCGGGGATCTGCGGTCTCAACATCGGCTCGCCGCCGGAAATGTGGATCTTCTTCGTGCCCATTTCCGCCAGTTCGTTGATGACTTCCTTCAAGCGTTCAGGCGTGACCGGCGCTTCGCGCGTCTCGCGCCAGTGATTGCACATCTCGCATTTTAGGTTACAGCCATAAAAGACCTTGAACTTGACGTATAAAGGCTTGTACGGGCGCGCGTTCAGGACGGCTTGTTTGAGATCTTCTTTTTCTTCGGAGATGGTTTTGGGGTTGTGCAT
>CAYPHR010000381.1:0-2463 GCA_964410375.1 uncultured Anaerolinea sp.
ATGGGACCATGGCGATGGACACCTTGTGCCTTGAATTCGAAAGGGGAAAAGAAGGAAGTTATATCGCCAAGTTCATGAACATGCACTTCAACCACACCTGGGCTTTCATGGACCAGCCAAGCAAAACGGTCGATTACAAGCCGCTCATCGCAGGGATAGACAAGTTCGAAGACATTCTACAGGCGTTCTCCGAATGCACGTTTCTCAACAATCCCAAACGCCTGCGGCTGACAGCCTCACAGGTGGAGGAATTGGACACGTTTACAGGAACCACCCTGAAAAAGATGGGCACGGAGTTTATCATTGCTCCTCCGGATCCCAATCCATTCATGAAATATTTACGGGAGAACGGCTTCTTCTGCAGCGACCAGGAGATGACAAGCAGTCTCATGGAAGCCGCACACCAACATACTACCGCTTCGGTCAATTGAGGAGAAAATTTGCATCCCTACGCTTCTTTGATCAGGAAATTATTGGAACAGCACGCCAACCCCGCCGACGCCGCGCCGATGAAAAAATACATGCGCGGCCAGTTCGAGTTTCTGGGCATCAAAACGCCGGTGCGGGTGGACTTGATGAAGGGTTTCATCAAGGAACACGGACTCCCGCCGCCGGGTGACTTGGACGTCATCGTGCGGGAGTTGTGGTCACTGCCCCAGCGGGAATTCCAGTACACAGCCGTCGGCTTGATCGGGAGGCTCGAAACGCAACTCGAACCTGATTTCATTGCCGCGCTTGAACATCTGATCATCACCAAATCATGGTGGGATACAGTGGATACGCTCGCAGGCAACACCGTCGGCGTGCACTTCAAGCGATTTCCGAAAGTGCGCGGAAAATATCTCAAGAAATGGCGCAAGTCGGATAACCTCTGGCTCAGACGGACAGCACTCCTGTTCCAACTCGGTTACAAGGAAGAGACCGACTTCGACCTGCTGTGTGAGATCATCCGCGAGAACCTCGGCTCGGACGAGTTCTTCATCAACAAAGCCATCGGCTGGGCATTGCGCCAATACGCATGGAAAAATCCCGCGCCGGTCAGGAAGTTCGTAAAGGCGACGAAAGAATTACATCCGCTCAGCCGGCGGGAAGCATTGAAGAATATTGGGGAATAGACCGTCTTCCATCATTGATTCCGCATAAAATCCGCGATTTCGGCAAAACGCGTCTTCAAATGCTCCACCACCGCCGGGTGATACTCCCCCGCATCGATGGCGCGATCCATGCACCACAACCACTGGTCGCGTTCGCGCTCGCCGATGGAAAACGGCAGGTGGCGCATCCGCAACTTGGGATGACCAAATTTCTGCATGTAAAGAGGCGGTCCGCCCGACCAGCCGGAGAGGAACATGAATAATTTATCGCGCGAGCCTTTCAAACTGGGGGCATGCAGCGCGCGGATGTCCCTTGCTTCGGGAGCGGAATCCATCAGGTCATAAAAGCGGTCCACGAGCGAGCGCACGCCCGTCTCGCCGCCGAGCAGGTCATACAGGGAGGTCGTTTCAGTCATGCCAAAATTGTACCGTATCCATTTGTAACCCGGCGGTACCGGCAACATGTATAATAGCCCCATCACCAACAGGAGAAGCCAATGAGCAAAGAAAACGAAGCTGTCATTTTGAGCGCCGCCCGCACCCCCATCGGGAGGTTTCAGGGCGCGTTGAGCACCATCCCCGCGCCGAATCTTGGCTCGGTTGCCGTCAAAGCGGCGGTGGAACGGGCGGGCATCGACCCGGCTGAAGTGGAAGAGCTTTTGATGGGCAACGTCGTCTCGGCGGGATTGGGACAGGCGCCCGCGCGTCAATCCGGACTTTTTGGCGGGGTGCCGGCTTCGGTCAGCGCCACCACGCTGAACAAGGTCTGCGGATCGGGCTTGAAAGCGGCGATGTTGTCGGCGCAAGCCATCCGGGACGGCGATCTGTTCATCGCGGGCGGATTCGAATCCATGAGCCGCGCGCCCTATCTGGTCAGCGGACGCATGGGCGAGTTGAAGTTCGGCAACACGCAAATGACCGATGCCCTGCTCAATGACGGCTTGTGGGATCCGTTCGAGAACTGGGGCATGGGCAATGCCGCCGAGTTCATCGCGGACGAATACGAAGTCACCCGCGAGGCGATGGACCAGTTCGCATTCGAGAGCCACCAAAAAGCAGTCGCCGCGCAGGAAGCCGGTAAGTTCAAGGACGAGATCGTCCCTGTGGAAGTGCCCGGGCGCAAGGGACAGGTCACGCTCGTAGAGCAGGATGAAGGTCCGCGCAAAGAGACGACGCTGGAAGCGTTGTCCAAGTTGAAGCCGGTCTTCAAATCCGACGGCAAGGTGACGGCGGGCAACGCCTCATCCATGAACGACGGCGCGGCGGCGGTGGTGATCTCGTCGCGCGCGTATGCCGAGAAGAACAAACTCAAGCCCATTGCGCGGGTCGTCGGGTATGCGCAAGCCGCTTTGGAATCGAAGTATCTGTT
>CAYPHR010000382.1:0-2458 GCA_964410375.1 uncultured Anaerolinea sp.
CGACTAGTTAAAAAGATTGTTTTTTTTAAGGTTTGCTTATGTTAAAGAAAGATCATGTACTCAATCATAATGACTTTTTCGTTTAGAACAGACGTTTCAGCCAAGAACACCCTTCCACCTGCCGACACCCCCCATATATGGGCATTGAGGGCGGTTTTGGGGCAGGGAAGCCATATCTATCTTAACGAATCATAATGCAAAAGTTTTTTCATTCGCAATGGATGAGACTCTGAATCCTGTGACTCATTTTGCAATGTGAAACGGAATCATGCGATTCCGTTTTTTATTCCGCGCGGAACCCAAACAAATATGGTCGTCCCCTCCCCTGTGGACGATGAAATGTCGATCTCTCCGCCCACCGCGTGGGCGCGCGTCTGCATATTGGCAAGTCCATGCCCGATGGATGTCTGCATCTTGCCTGCATCGAAGCCTTTGCCGTCGTCGCGGATCTCCATCAGAGCGCGTTCATCGGTCGTCCATAGCGCAACTTGAACGTTTTTTGCCTTTGCATGCTTGGCGGCGTTCGCCAAAGCCTCCTGACAGATGTGGAACAACGTCATGGATTGGGCTTGGGTCAGGTCTTTCAGGTCCGATTCGGGCGCGGTAAAGTTCACTTCCGAGAAAGTATTGGCGCGATATTCAGTGATCAACCGCTTGATGCCGCTTAATAAGCCTTCCGTGCCAAGCTGGCGCGGTCTCAAGTCCAGGATATAAGCGCGGATGTCACGGATCGCCTGATTCAAGCCGTCGATGGCGCGCGCGATCTGACTCTTCGCCGCCTGCGGCTCTTCCTTCAACGTGAGTTGGGCGCCCTCCAGAGCCAATCCCACGCCGTAAATGGACTGGATGATGCCGTCGTGCAGGTCCATGCCGATGCGGTTGCGTTCCTCCAGCACGGCGAGACGGCGCGCATTGGCGTGAAGACGCGCATTTTCGATCGCAAGTCCCGCCGATGCGCCGACCGCCGTCAACATTTGGATGTTGCGTTCGTCGAACGGCTCGGTGGCGCGCGTGGCAACGCTCATCACGCCCATCAGATTCTCGCCTGAAAGCAGCGGAATGCACGCAATTTGCTGGAATCCCGCCTGCACGACCGCATCCCGCAGGAAGTTGGCATCGCTCGCCAGGCTTCTACCGATCAGCGGCTGGCGGTTTCTGGCAACCATGCCGATGAAGCCATCCCCCACGTTGAAGACATTCTGCGTCCAGAAGGCTTCGGCGGCTTGTCCGCGGTGCAGGACCATGCGCAGGGTGGTCTTGTCCTCTTCCAATAGGAAGATCTCGCCCGCTTCGACCTTCATATAGTTCATCACAAGCCCGAGCGTTTTGTTCAGGATCTCGTCGAGTTCCAGGCTCGAGGTCAGGGTGGAGGCGATGCCGCTCAGCAGGGACATATCCTGGTTGCGGCGCGTCAGGGCAATGTCACGTTCGCGCATTTCTTCGATCAAACGCGCATTCGAGATCGCGGTTGCGGCATAACCTGCCAGCATTTGGATGATCATTTCGTCGTCGGGGGTGAATTCCAGCGCATCCAGCTTCTCGGTCAGGTAGATCTGCCCAAGCTGCTTCTCACCCGTACGGATCGGCACCCCCAAAAACGAGATCATGCGCGGATGGTGTGCGGGAAAACCAACCGAACGTGGATGCTCCTGAATGACGGGCAGGCGCAGGGGCGCGTCCCTATCCATCAGTTCACCGATCAGCCCGCGCCCCACAGGCGGGTGGGCAATGCGCTTGATCTCCTTGTCGGTCATTCCAACGGTGATAAACTGTTTGAGCTTGCCTTCATCGTCCAACACCCCCAGCGCGGCGTACCGTGCTTCCGCCTGCTCGCATGCCGTTGCGGCGATCCGCTCAAGCAGGGTTTCCAGTGATACATCCTTCACCAGTTCCAAACTGGCTGCATGAAGCGCAAACAGGCGCTCTTGTAATTGCTCGCGGGTTAATAACATCAGAACCTCGCGGACATTATAATCAATTCACCGCTTTTTGATAGAATTTGGAAGACTGCCGCCCCTACAATTCGGATAATTCCCATGACAACTTCACGCATCTCCGGTTTCTACAACATGACCCTGGATCAGCGCCGCGAAAAAATAGCGGACGCTCTCGCCTCTTCGACTCCGCCCGATCTTGCCCCGTGGACCTCAGGCGGACTCTCCCCCGAAGCCGCCGACCACATGATCGAAAATGTGATCGGCTTGCACAGCCTGCCATTGGGCATTGCGCTCAACTTCATGGTCAACGGGCGCGACGTGCTCGTGCCGATGACGCTCGAAGAGCCGTCTGTAGTGGCAGGCGCGTCGTTCATGGCGAAACTTGCCCGCGGCGGCGGCGGCTTCCACGCCACGACCTCCGAGCCGCACATGATCGGGCAGATGCAGGTCATCAACGTCGTTAATCTACACGAAGCGAAACTGAAAATCTACGAGAATAAAGCGGATCTGCTCGCTGAAGC
>CAYPHR010000383.1:0-2442 GCA_964410375.1 uncultured Anaerolinea sp.
TTTATAAGGAAGAAGGACGACTGAAGAAAATTAATACATCAGCCCTGACGGTATTGCTGGACAAATGACCGTCCCCGCATAGTACCAAAGGAGCGTATGGATTTTGTGTCCGTGCGCTCTTTTTCTTTGTATAATGCATCCATTCAAATTCACAGGAGAAGACAGATGGAAGTCAATTCAAGTTCGGGATCAGGTTCGAATAAAAACCGCAATCTTATCATTGGTGTGGTTGTCGCAATTGTATTGTGCTGTTGTTGTCTTGTGACGGGTGCGGCTGCCTATTATGGTTATCAGGCGTATGTTCAGGCTCAGCAGACGATCAATGAGTTCCAGAACTTCGAGATTCCCGAAATGCCCACCATGATCCCGTTCGACCCTGCCGACCCGAACAGTCAGAGCGAGCCGCTTCCCGAATTCGATCTCGATATTGATGTGCCGTCCGGCGGGCTGGCGGACGATGAAACCCGTGTCACCGCTTGGTTTACGCTTCAGATCGTTTCCATGCTCTCGCAATGCAATAATCCCACCGTCGAAGGGACGACAATTACGGTGGTTCAGCAGCCGGATGCGAACGGCGAATGGGTGGAGGAGTGGAATGTGAATTGCGGCGATGGAACCTATCAGGCGAACCGCTTAATATTTACGCCCGACGAGAGCGGCGCTGTGAATGTAAATGTGGAAGCGCTGTCGCCGTAGGTTGTGGTCTGTAAACTATGCGGACAGGTCAACTGACCTGTCCGCTTTTTTTATTTTGGCGCCTCGGCTATAATCGATAAAAACGAATCCAATTGATGAAGGAAAATCCATGAGAACACCCCTTGTTGCAGGCAACTGGAAGATGAACAAAACCATCGCAGAAACGCGCGAACTGCTTTCTGTGATGAAGGATGGATTGAATGGGATCGACGGCGTGGAGAAAGTCGTCTGCCCGCCGTTCATTTCGTTGATGGCGGCGTCTGAGATGCTGGCTGGCTCGCAGATCGGTTTGGGAGCGCAGAACCTGTATTGGGAGGAGAAAGGCGCATTCACCGGCGAAGTGTCGCCTGCGATGGTGAAGGAATTGTGCGGCTATGTCATCCTCGGGCACTCCGAGCGCCGCGCCTATTTCGGTGAAACGGATGAGACCGTAAATAAGAGATTGCTCGCCGCGCAAAAAATCGGCCTGACTCCGATCGTCTGTGTCGGTGAGACGCTGGCGCAATATGAAGCGGACCAGACCCGCGACGTGGTCTCCTCCCAAACCCGCCTCGGACTTACGGGTCTGCCTGCGGACTTCGCCCCGCGCATCGTCATCGCCTATGAACCGGTTTGGGCGATTGGAACAGGCAAGGCGTCGACGGGTGAAGCGGCGAATGCCGTCATTAAGGATTTCATCCGCCCGGTCATTGCGGAGTTGTACGGCGAAGATGCGGCACAGGCTGTCCGCGTGTTGTATGGCGGTTCAGTGACCGGCGCCAACGCCGCCGAATTCTTCTCTCAGCCCGATATTGACGGCGCGCTCGTCGGCGGCGCGAGTTTGAAGGTTGACGATTTTATCGCCATTGCGAAAGCCGCGGTGAAGTAGCCTTGCAGTTCACCGGCTTGTTTTGGTTCGTGTTGATGCTTCTGCCGCTGGCCTTTCTCCAGCGGCTTTTGCATCGTGAGATCCAGGCGGTCATCCTGCTCATCACCCGCAATGTGCAATTGACCATTGGCTTGTTTTCGGTATTATTCTTCCCCGGTGTTTTTTTGCATGAACTCAGCCATTTTCTGATGGCGAAGGTTTTGGGCGTGCGTACGCGCGGCTTTTCGCTTATCCCGCGCACCCTGCCCAACGGACGTTTGCAAATGGGGTATGTGGAAACTGAAAAATCGGATGTTGTGCGCGATTCGTTGATCGGGCTTGCCCCGTTGATCGCAGGGACGTTGTTTATCGCATATACGGGGATCTACAAAATGCAATTTCACGCTCTGTGGAATGTGCTCCGTGACGGGCGGGTGGACCTGTTTTGGGCTGGAGTTGGATCGCTTCCGAGCATCCCTGATTTTTATTTATGGTTCTATTTTACATTCGCAGTTGCCAGCACCATGCTGCCGTCCGAGTCAGACCGTCTCTCCTGGCTGCCGCTCGGCTTGTGGGTCGCTGTTCTGCTTGGGTTGGCGATTCTCTCCGGCGCGGGCACGTGGATGCTTCAAAATATCGCCCCATTCTTGGATGAGCTATTGAGTTCGGTGGCGCTGTTGTTCGGATTTAGCAATGTTTTGCATATCATCCTGCTGTTCCCGTTTTACGTTTTCCATCGTTTGCTGGTCCGAATCATGAAAGTGGATGTGCGCTAGGCTGTATCATCCTGAAGGAAGATGGTTTCATCCCGCTGTGAATTGAACATCGCCACGATGTTCCGCCCATCCTGGATGCTGACCAGCCCTGCCAGCCTTCGCGCTTCATCTACATCCACGACG
>CAYPHR010000384.1:0-2422 GCA_964410375.1 uncultured Anaerolinea sp.
GGTCCAGTTTGGCTTCCGCTTCTTTTGGGTTGGGCAACATTTTCGCTCCAGTGTTGTTTATCCAACAATCAGAAATCTTTGTTGGTTGACTATCGGGGAAAGATTGGTAAACTAGGCAACATCTGTTGTTTAGAATACAACTGTATAATACCAAACAATTCAAGGAGAGTCAACATGAACGTAACAATTATTGGAGCAGGAAATATGGGGCGCGGCATTGGAACCCGTTTTATCGCGGGCGGACACAAGGTCACTTTTGTGGATGCCAACCCCGAAACCGCGCAGAAAGCCGCCGCAGAGTTGAACGCATCCGCCGCCGACTTGAGCGCGCCGCTCGGTGATGTGGTGGTGCTTGCCGTATGGTATGGCACGAACATCGAGATCGCCAAACAACTCGGCGACAAACTCGCGGGCAAGGTCGTGGTGGATATTGCCAATCCGCTCAACGCCACCTATGACGGTCTCGCCACTGCCCCCGATTCATCTTCCGCGGAAGATCTGGCAAAGGCGCTCGTGGCTGGCGCGAAGGTCGTCAAAGCCTTCAATACCACCTACGCGGGCACGCTCCTCGCGGGTGAAGTGGCGGGTCAGAAATTGGACGTCTTCATCGCAGGCGATGACGCCGATGCGAAGGCAAAGGTTGTGAAGTTGGTCGAAGACGGCGGCATGCGCGCCATCGATGCAGGTCCGCTGAGCCGCGCGCGTCAGATCGAAGGCATGCAGTTGCTGCACATCACCTTGCAAGGCACGCTCGGTACGAACTGGGGCAGCACGTTGAAGATCTTGAGTTAATGTTGTCACCCTGAGTGGCGCGAGGTGCCACTCAGGGTGACGGTTCAAGAGAAAGGAAATTATGATAGAGACCAAAACCACCATCAAATTAATCCCCAACAACGAGTTTGCAAAACTCGCCAGCGACGCGCAGATCGAGCGTGTTGCGAAGGCGCTCGAAGCCAACGGCATGAAGACATTGATCGCGGAAAACGCAGAAGAGGCGAAGCGGCTCGTGCTCGACCTCGTGCCCCATGGCGCGGAAGTCTACGCCAACCAGTCCAAAACGCTGGAAAAGATCGGCTTGACCGACGAATTGGACAAGTCGGGTCGGTATAACGCGATGCGCCCGCAGGTGTTCTCACTGGACAGAAAGACGCAGGCGAAAGAGATCCGCAAACTGCGCTCCAGCCCGGACTATATCGTCGGGAGCGTGCATGCCATCACCGAGTCCGGTCAGGTGCTGACTGCCTCCGGCGGCGGGAGTCAACTGGCTCCGTATGCGTATGGCGCGGCAAAGGTCATCTGGGTGGTCGGGGCGCAGAAACTGGTCAAGGATTTGGACGAAGGCTTCCGCCGCATCGAGGAATACAGTTATCCGCTGGAGGATGCCCGCATGTATGCGGCGTACAACGCGCATAGTTCGGTCAACAAGATATTGATCGTCCAGCGCGAGGCGCCGGGGCGGATCACGGTCGTTTTAGTGAAGGAAGAACTCGGTTTTTAGCCCGATTGTTTATTGGAAAGATTCCAAGGCGATCCTTCGTCTGGATGTCAACAGGAGATAGATCATGAGTGTTTTACCCAATTCAGAGACCAAAACCGAATATTCGATTCATCCCGCCACGGGAGTTGGTCCTGTTTCCCTGACCGTTGCCAACCTTGAGAATCAGATCCTGTTCTACGAAAAGGCAATGGGATTCCAACTCCACTGGCGCAAAGGGAAAAATGCCGCCCTCGGCACGGGCGAACGCGAATTACTGCGCCTCAACGAAGCGCCGAACCTGAAAAAATACCGCGGCGTGACGGGTTTGTATCACTTTGCAGTGCTCTTTCCGAACCGCCGTGAACTTGCCATTGCGATGGCACGTTTGTTTGCGTTGAAGGTCCGCAACTCGCCGACCGATCATGTCATGACCAAGACCACCTACCTCGATGACCCCGAAGGCAACGGCATCGAACTATATGCCGAATCCCCCGAAGACGGCTCATGGACGTTGAAGGATGGCAAATACGAAACCCGCTGGGCGGACGGTCGCTGGAGCAATGGACGCGAAGCGTTGGATGTGGATGCCTTGTTCAAACATTTGAAGGAAGATGACAAACTGGATTCCCCCATCCCACCTGAAACCAAAATGGGACACGTCCACCTGCATGTGCGCGACATCCCCGAAGCGCTGGATTTCTATCACGGCGTGCTCGGCTTCGACATCATGGGTCACGCAAAGGAATTCCACATGGCGTTCGTCTCAGCGGGCGGATATCATCACCACATTGGGCTCAACACCTGGCAGGGAGAGGGTGCGCCTCCTCCTCCCGCCGACGCAGTAGGCTTGCGCCATTTCACAGTGGATTTCCCGACTCAGCCCGCCTTGGACGAAGTGGTCGCCAGAGTTGAAAAGGCTGGCATTTCGTACAACCAAACCGAAGA
>CAYPHR010000385.1:0-2413 GCA_964410375.1 uncultured Anaerolinea sp.
GCGTGCGCGCGCTCAGGGTCAAGCCGAAAGAGGAACGGGCGGAAGATGGAATACACTATCTTGCCTTTTTGCCTTTCTTTAACATTTCAACGGTTTTCATGATGCGATTCTGGCGGGTTTCTTCCTTTTTTGCTTCGTTGATCCACATCACATATTCGCGCTGATGGGTGTAGGAGAGTTTGTCAAAGAAAGTTCCGGCATCCTTATCTTTCCTCAATTCCTTCAATAAATCCTTCGGGATTTCGATCACGCGCGGTTCGGTATCCGCCTCCACGCTGATCGTTATTTCATCGCCAAAAGTTTTCCCGATCTGCTCGCGAATGGATTTCAGGATGATGAGAATGTGATGCTCACCGCCCATCCGCGTCAGGATGCCGCGATAGGGAACTCCCTCGATCATGGCTTTGACCTTCGGCTTTTTTGCGCCGAACGCCGCTTCCACATCGAAGGGAATTTCCACGAACGCCCCGCCTCTGCCCGCGTTGATGATGGTCGCTTTGAAGGTGTGTTTTTTTGGCATGGCACTATCTCTTCAGAAATTCCCGTGTTGCATTAATTCTTTCCCGCTCCACCTTCCCTGCGGACTCCCAATGATTCAGCAGGTCGGAAATGGTCAACACGGCATGCATGGAATAGCCCGCTTGTTTCAGCGACTCTTTTGCACCAGATTGACGGTCCACCAACACGACCACATCCTTCACGAGCAAGCCGGCGCCGGTCAATTTTTCGATGGCTTCGAACTTGCTGCCGCCGGTGGTGGCGAGGTCATCGATGATGACGGCGGTCTCACCGGCGTGATACTCGCCTTCGATATCTGCTTTTGTACCGTAGGCTTTCGCCTCCTTGCGCGGATAGATCATCGGATAATTGCCCGCCAGGCTGATCGCCGTGGCAATGGGAATGGCGGCGTAGGGCAACCCGGCAATACGGTCGAACGTCAGTGTTTCGAGCAGCGGAAGATATGCCCGCCCGATCTGTTCCAGCAGTTTTGGGTAGGTGATGATCTGACGCAAGTCAATGTAGATGGGGGATTTGAGACCTGATTTCAGAGTGAAATCACCAAACTTGATACAACCAGCTGTCAGAAGTTCGTCCGCAAGAGTGGCAAGATGAGGCGTAAGTTGAGGCATGGATTAATCCTGTTCTTTTGTCTTTGAATATCTGGAACGAATTTCGCCTGCAATTTCATCCAATGAATTGACCTGTTTAATGCCATACCGGTTGCAGAGTATATCCACATACCCCTTGTGTTTGTATCCATCGGGACAGCGCACGATCATTCTGCCGCTTCCGGCGAACAGACCAAATTCCAGCAGAGATATGGGCGCTTCCGAATCATGGTTGAAATACAAGACAATGACATCGGCTTGTTCAAGCCCGTCTGTCTCCCATTGGACTTGTGCGCGGAATAACGGATCCTTGGCGGTATGGTCCATGTCCGAATAATCATCACTGCGCGGATCGAGGAAGATGATCTCCGTATCGTCCAGCCGCTTCACCAGATCATTCCGCCAGTCATCTCCTGCAACACTGCCGGCAAGAAAGACGCTGAAGCCTTTCTGAAATTCGCTGCGAGCTTTTATGATCGTTGTCATTATTTTCCGAGGCTGTGCTTGAAATATAAAATCTCATCACGCAGTTCCGCCGCGGCTTTGGCGGGGTTGTCCGCACGCGAGATGGCGCGGGAAATTGGCAGCAGCAATCCCTTGCCGTCTTTACGTAAGCCGGATTTCAACGTCGTCTCCAATTCACCGCCTTGCGCACCAACACCAGGTGCGAGAAACCACAACTCCGGCGCAACTGCGCGGACGCGTTGCATGGCGTCATTGTGAGTGGCGCCCACGACCAGTCCGACATTATTTTTTTCATTCCAAGTCTGCGCAAGTTTTGCAACCTGTTCATAAAGTAGGCTGCCGTCCGCCAGCGCCACATCCTGCAGATCGCCCGATCCGGTATTCGACGTCTTGCACAGCAGGAACACGCCTTTTTCCGAATCTTTGATGAACGGGTCTATGCTGTCTTTCCCAAGATATGGATTCAAGGTGATGCAGTCCACGCCGAGCGTTTCAAATGCGGATTGGGCGTATGCCTCCGCAGTGGATGCAATGTCCCCGCGCTTCGCATCCAGGACGATGGGGATGCGCGACCCCATCCGGTCTGATTCTTCGCGGATGGATTCGATGACCCGCTTCAATGCCGTCCAGCCCTCCGCGCCGAAAACCTCGAAGAACGCCGCGTTGGGTTTGAACGCCGCAGCGTAGCGGGCGGTCTGCTTGACGAGATTCAGGCAGAAGTCACGGGCGGAGGCGGCAGTGGGGCTTGGCAGGTCGGAGACGTGCGGGTCAAGCCCCACACACAACAGGGATGACGAGTCGTCAACGCGCTTTTCCAGAAAAGTGAAGAAGGTTTCCAT
>CAYPHR010000386.1:0-2407 GCA_964410375.1 uncultured Anaerolinea sp.
CAATATCGTTGCCGCGTTCCCAGTTTGTGTAGAGGTCCCAGCCGATCTCCCAGAAGTACGGGTTGCAGGAGCGCATCAAGCCTTCCTGCAAGGTGAGCAGACCGGACGGGCGGGTGGTGGATGTGTTACAGGCTTGTCCGCGCGCGAGCGCCTGCTGACAGTATTCGTAGGTCCAGTCATACAGTGGACGGTCAAGCCGCTGGAATTCATATTGACAATCGTAGGCAGTATCCTTCGTATACAAACCGCTTTCCAGCGCGGCGGCAAAGGGGATGATCTTGAAGACCGAGCCGAGCGGATACTGTCCCTGCGAGGCACGATTGAGCAAAGGCTGGTTTTGGTTGTTTATCAGGTTGGTCAAGCCGAGATTGTTCGGGTTGTTCGGTTCGAAATAATTGGGGTCAAAATCCGGGCTGGATGCCATCGCAAGGACGCGCCCCGTATCCACTTCCATGACGACGATGGCGCCGCGGAAGAATTCCACTGCGGTTTGGGCGTAGTTTTGCAGGTTGTTATCAATGGTGAGATAGACCGAATCCGCAGGCGCGGGGCGGCTTTCTCCCAGCGTGGCGATGATCTGTCCATTGGGAGCGACAACACGCAGCGTCCCGCCATGTTGACCGGAGAGATACTCCTCCGCCCAGCGTTCGATGCCTGACTGACCAATGCGTTCTGCGCCGCTGTATCCTTTGCGGCGATATTCATCCAATTGCTCTGGTGAAATGGACAAGGTGTATCCGACCGCTTGGGGCGCGAGTCCGGTTCGGAAGTAATAACGGGATGAGTAACTTTGCACGACCAGTCCGGCGGGATTGACGGAGAGCAATCTCTGAGCCTCGGCGCGGGTCCCTTCGCACATGGGCAGGTACCAGCCGGGTCCCGAAGCGTCGATCTGATTTTCGATGGCGAGCGGATCCAGTCCGCACAGCGCGCCGAGCTCGCGTGCCAGTAATTCACGCGTATCCGGGTTTAACTGCCCGGTCTGGATGCCGAAAGCGAACGCATCCGCCTGCGTGACAATGGGCTGACCGTCGCGGTCGTAGATGTCTCCGCGCGCGGGAGTGCTGTATTCCATGACCAACTGGTTGCCGCCCGCGAGGTCCGGCAGGATCAAGGCTTCATCCCATTGCACTTTCCAGCCGCCATCTTCCTTTGCGAGCCGCATGACATGGTTGCGTTGAATATCGCCCGCCAATGCTGTTTTGTAGGTAACGCTGTATCCGACTTCGGCATCGTACGGGCTGAGTTGGGAAGACATGACTGAAAATTCCACGCTGGAGGCGCTCATCATGTTGAGCGAGTCACGCCAGCGTTTGGAGAAATCTTCGAACGTGATCCCCGCCTGGCTGGATTGCGTCAGCATGTTGTACATGGTTTCATAATCGTCCGCCTGCACTGCCTCCCAAAACGTGGTGACAGCCGCTTGGGCGTCCGGCGCGGGTGTGATGGCAACGCTCGCCGTAGGCAGGGGAGTGGGCGTCGAAAAAATTCCCGTGATGGGATTGCCGCCTCCGCCCGATGTACAGGCAGAGATGAAAAGAACGATCAGAACCAAATGGATCCAGCGCAACTTCATTCCATTTCCTTTCAAGAGACCAGTTCGCCGCTTAAGATCGAAGCGGAAACCGGACATTGATAATTCAATAAAGACTGACACGCCGCAGGCACATCCGCAGTGGGGCGGATATTGAACTGCTGCAACGCGCGCACGATGTGACACAGCGGCAATCCCATCACGCCGGCGTAACAGCCCTGCATGGAATGGACGGGTTGAAACTCAGGATGTTGAATGGCATACGCGCCAGCCTTATCCATCGGGTCGCCGGTCTGGACGTATGCGCGAATTTCCTCGTCCGAATAATTTCGCATCGGCACATCCGTAATGGACAATTCCGTGCGCATCTGTCCATCACGCACGCGCAACACCGCAACGCCCGTGTACACCTGATGCGTCCGTCCGCGTAACTGCCTCAGCATTCGTTCGGCATCCTGTTCATCGACGGGTTTGCCAAGGATTTCGTTCCCGTCCACCACCGTGGTGTCCGAGCCGATGATGACCGCATCCGACTCCGCCCGGGGCTGGATCGCCAGCGCCTTGGCTTGTGCCAGCCGGATCACATACTCCCGCGGAGACTCGTTCTCAAGCGGAGTCTCATCCACATCCGCAACGATGACGTTGAAATCCCAACCTCCGAGCGCAAATAACTGCCGCCTGCGCGGAGAATTGGATGCCAGTATCAGTCTGTCATTCACGCGCAGGATTCTATCACAGAGTAAATTATGAGCTTAATCGGGGATAAGCGGTTTGCGGTCGTTCATTGACGAAGCATTACAAACAACATGCATCAAAAGAATCCACTTGACAAATTAGAACAAATGTTCTATATTAAACACATCTACATATCCC
>CAYPHR010000387.1:0-2398 GCA_964410375.1 uncultured Anaerolinea sp.
CTCGCCTTGTTTTAATTTCTCCGCGATCTGTCTGGGCAGGAGGCTAAGGAGCAGATTATCCGCTTTGTCCCGCTGTTCGCGGATCAGGTATTTTTGCAGGAATTCCTTGCGGGCATAGCGTTCGAGGGTGTAGCTTGTGAACATGCCGATCACGTTCGCGCCGAGAAAGAAAAAATTATGCATGGTGAAGATCACGATGCCGGTCTCGGTTGTCAGTAATTGTTTTATCTCGATGCTGGCGAACTCATACCCGATCATGATGATAAAGTTCGCAATGACGGCATACCAGAAACGCAGACGGGTGAGCCCATACCCCCACATGGAGACAAGCACAAGTCCCGTGAAATAGAAGCGGTTGCCGAATTCCGCCTCCTGTGTGATCGAGATCATCGCGACGATCCCCAGCCCGGAAACCGCCACAGCAACGCACATCAATTCCTGAACATATTTTTGATGCTGTTTTCTGTAACTTGCGATCAATGCAACGATGACGACCGGCGCGACGATGACGTAGCGGATGATCCAGACGATGTTCTTTGAGATCGGGACGGCGTACACATCCAGGATGCCGAACAGGGAGAACAGGATCAAGCCCAATATCAGCGCAATGCGCGTGGTCGAGAGCGTATTGGCGTGATATTCCGCCCGGAATTGTTTTTCGATATCTGTGGGGAAACGGAGTCTTTTTGCCTGTGCGTAAAGGGTGTCAAACATTTCCAAACTTGCCCGGATAGATCATTAAACTTTTGGGAGATCCAATAATAGCACTTCTGCCAGTAAACGTGAATTGATATTGCGGTCCATCTTTTCCAGCGCGGATTCCATTTCACCGACCACGCGCCGCGCCGCAGATAATTCCAGCCGCCCGGCTAGAAATTCGATCTCCATGTTGCGGTCCACGTTGACAAGCGGCGTCTCCGCGCCAGCCACGCGCAGGAGCACATCCCGCCAGTAGGAAAGCCAGATAAGGATGGTCTGGCGCATGGCATCCTTGTCCTTTGCGAGTTTATCGGCGTAGGAGAATTTTTCAACGCGCGGGGCGGGCAGCAGCGTTTGCAGGTCGTTGAGGCGTTCCTCGCGTTTTTCGAGCACGGTGGCATCATTCATCATGCGGCGCGCAAAGCCGGGGCGTCCGCCGGAGATGTGGGCGAGCAGGCGGGCGTTATCCTCGTCCATGCCGCGTTCGAGCAGGTCTGCGACGACGGCTTCAATGGGCAGCGGACGCAATCGCAGGATCTCGCAACGTGAAACGATCGTCGGCAGGAGTTGTTCAGGATTATCAGCGGTCAGGATCAAGATGGCATGCGCGGGCGCTTCTTCCAGCGTTTTGAGCAGGGCGTTCGATGCGTTGTCATTGGCTTCCTGAAACCGCAGGAACACCGCCACGCGGTAGGGGGATTGATACGGCTTGAGATTTAACGTGCGCTGGATCTCGCGGATCTGATCCACTTTCAGGATTCCGCCTTCTTTTGGAAGCTCATCGTTGTCCTTCGCCTGGATGATGGTCAGATCAGGATGCTGCATCGCCTCGATCTGTTTGCAGGTGCGGCAGGTCAGGCAGGGATCTCCCGCTGTAATGGGACGCTCGCAATTCAAGGCTTGCGCAAGGCGTAATGCCAGCGTCCGCCTTCCGATACCGGGAGGTCCGCAAAAGAGGTAGGCATGGCGGACCTCTCCGCGCGCGGCGTGCCGGCGGAGCATATCCACTGCCCATTCGTGCCCAAGGATGTTCCAATTGTCAGCCATTGGGTTAAGTATCAGGTGTCAGGGGCAGAGTGTCAAGTGAGACAAAAGTTTTGGTTTCGGGATCAACCGTCGGGGAGGAAGAAGCGATGCTATTCTTGTCCGGAGCGCAGGCGCACATACGATTCATAGCGTTCCTTGTGGATCGTTCCATCCTTCAAAGCCGCCAGCACGGCGCAGCCCGGTTCGTGCTGATGCGTGCAATCGCTGAATTGACATTGCGCCACAAGGTCGCGCAGTTCGGGGAAATAGGCGTCCATCTCCTCGGGCTCGGTATCCCACAAGGCGAGGCTTTTCCAGCCGGGTGTATCCGCCACGTAGCCGCCGCCGTCGAGCGCGAACATCTGCCGCGTGACAGTGGTGTGTTTGCCCTTGCCCATCGCCTTGCTGATCTCGTTCACTGCCAGCCCAAGCCCGGGCTGTATCGCATTCAACAGACTGGACTTTCCCACGCCGCTCGGTCCCACCAGTGCGCTGATCTTGTTTTGTAATTGCGTTTTTAGTTCATCCAGCCCGGCTCCCGTTTTCGTGGACGAATACAGCACACGATAGTGGAGCGCTTCGTACATCCCGAAGATCGCTTTCGGATCATCCGCCAAATCCACTTTATTTGCGACGATCACGACAGGGATCTTTTGCTTTTCCGCAATGACGA
>CAYPHR010000388.1:0-2353 GCA_964410375.1 uncultured Anaerolinea sp.
GTGTGGTTTTCACGGGATACCTGCGCTGTGTCTCGACAAGCTCGACAACCAGGGCAGGGACGGCGAAATACTAAAGCTGCATAACCAATTATAAACACGCCCACAGGATAGGTCAACGAAAAAGCCTTCTCGTGTGGAGAAGGCTTGGGGTGTTGAATCAATTGTCGGGGAGAGGGATGCGGGCTAGAACTCATCCTCGTCGTCGAGCCATTCATCGTCATCTTCGTCATCGAGGTCTTCGTCTTCCCATTCCTCGTCTTCTTCATCCCAGTCTTCGTCTGCGGCGGCAGCGCCGTCGGCTGGCGAATAGGTGGCGCAACCGGTGTCGGGGTCGATCTCCACCGCAGCGGCGGAGCAGTACCCCTCATCCAGGAACACGCAGTCGGCATAATGACACTTAATACGGGGCATTTTTTATTCCTCCTATTATTTATTGGGGGGATTTGATCAGGCGAATGACGGCGATGATGAAGATGATGGTCATTACGACCTGTGATGTAACACAGAACGGGCACAGCGCGCGGATCAGGGCGATCTCCACATATACAAGCCAGACAGTAAAGATAAAACCTGTCAGTCCCATGCCGAACAACAACAGTGTGCCATTCTGTTTGAAGAAGGGACTGCGGTTTTCGAACAGGTGCACCGCCAGGATGGCGGCATACCCGACGATGCCGATCACCGCCACCGGGATGCCGTTCACTTCGGAGAAGCGGCTGGCGTTCACCGTGGAACATTCGCCCGAGCCGAGGCACATGCCTTCATTGCCTGTGTATTTGTAAACGGTCATGTAAATTGAAACGAACAAGCCGACGATCGCAAGCGCAACGGATGCGCGGTACAGCCATTTTTCCATGGGTCCTCTATAAGAGTATCGCGTCCACTTCCTGACCAGCAGGCACGCATTTTACACCAGCGGGGATAATAAGTAAAGCATCCGCTTGTACTAAAGAGAGCAGGTTTCCAGACCCCTGATGTCCTGTCAGGCGGGCGGATAGGACGCCGTTTTCTTCCCGGATTTTTGCCCGCAGATAGCTCTCCCGCCCGTCAGATTCGATCTGCTCCCCGCATCGCACCCGGACTGTCTGCCTGCTTCCGTCCAGCCTGCCGCTCATCCGCTCGAGCGCGGGACGCACAAAGATCTCGAACCCGACGAACGCCGAAACCGGGTTGCCCGGCAAGCCGATGAAGTTGATGCCGCGATAGTTTCCGAACGCCAGCGGCTTTCCCGGGCGCATGTTCACGCGCCAAAAATCCATGCCGCCGTTCGTTTCCACAACGTCCTTGATGAAGTCGAATGCCCCTACGCTCACCCCCGCCGAGGAAAGGATCAAGTCCGCGTTTTCTGCGGCGGCTTTATCCAGCAATGCCGTAACAGCCTCGCGCGAATCCTTTGCCACGCCAAGCCGCATGACCTCCGCACCCGAGCCTTCGATGGCAGCCGCCAGTGTGTAGGAATTCGAATCGCGGATCTTGCCTGCTTCGAGCGGCGCATCTATGCCGAGCAGTTCGTCACCGGAGGAGAGTAGCGCCACGCGCGGTTTTTTGTATATGGTCACGTTTGCCATGCCGAGCGTTGCCAACAGCCCAAGGTCCTGCGGTTTGAGCGCATGTCCTTTTTGCAGGACGATCTCGTCTGCGCGAATGTCCATGCCGCGCGGGCGGATGTTCTCTCCCGCTTTCATGATCTTTGAAAACGAGATCGTCTTCGGCGCGGATGCCCCGGCTGTCTTATAGTCAAAATCCGTGTCTTCCACGGGGATGACGGCGTTGGCGCCTTTGGGGATTTGCGCGCCGGTCATGATGCGCGCCGCCTCGCCCGGCGCAATGGTCACTGCCGGGTTGGAGCCTGCCGGGATGTCTGTTACAACTTGCAGCGTGACAGATGAAGCGGAGGTGTCCTCGGCGCGGATGGCGAATCCATCCATGGCGGAATTGTCAAAAGGGGGGATGTCGTGCGGCGCGATGATGTCAGCCGCCAGCACGCGGCTGGCGCAGTTTGTCAGCGGAGTGATTTCCGCCTCTACGCTTGTAAAATGTGACAGGATGCGCTCGCGCGCTTCGGTAACAGATAGCATGTTGAAGCGGCGCGATTATACCGCGTTTGGAGTGTTGCATGAAAAAACCTCATGGTTGACCATTGTTAGAAAGCAACCATGAGGTTTTTTCGCATGGCTGTTAAGGTTATGGCAGATTGAACGTCTTTACAAGGAAGACTGCCATTTGCGCGCGTGTAACAGCTTGGCTGGGACAATAATCACCTCCGCCGCAGCCTGATGTGACTCCTTCCGCTACTAATTGTTCAATCCATGCGGCGGCAAAAGCATTTGCCGGAACATCTTTGAATATCTTC
>CAYPHR010000389.1:0-2348 GCA_964410375.1 uncultured Anaerolinea sp.
CTTTCCGCGATGCTCAGCGGAGGGGAAATATTGCGGATCTGTATCGCGGAAGATGCGTCCGCATAGCGTAGCGAAGGCTTTGGGCTTTAGGCGGGTTTCGCTCATCGGGTCACTTCCGCGATGAAGACTTCGAACGGAGCGACTTTGAACTGCGGAGCCAATGCGCCGCCGCGCCGCTCCGCGCTGGAGAAGAGCAGGCGCAGGCTGTGCTTCTTGATCTCTTTTGTTCTGGAGAAATCCAGTTCGAGCGCGTGTTCCGAGAAATTCAACACGACCAAAACGGTCTGTCCGCTGGATTGACGCAGGAAGGCGAAATATTCCTTTGCGGATGGATGAAGCGGGATGTACTCTCCCGTTTGCAGGGCAGCCGACGATTTGCGGACAAACAGGAGGTGTTTATAGTAATTGAGCAGGGAACTCGGGTTTTTCTCCTGATCGAGGACATTGATGCCCTTCTGATAATTCGGGTTGACGGGCAGCCACGGCTCCACGCTGGCGGGGCAAAACCCGCCGTTGGGATTATTGGACCACTGCATCGGCGTGCGGTTCTTGTCGCGCGTCATTTCGGCGGTACGGAGCATGGCTTCTTCGGGGTGCACGCCCATCTCGGTGACGATGGCATGGTAATACCATGAGCCCATCGTGTCCTTGACCTGCGAGATATCGGTCAGCATGTAGTCGGTCATGCCGATCTCTTCGCCGTTGTACAGGAAAGGCGTACCCTTCATGGTCAGCACGAGTGCAGCGTGAAGGCGTGCCAACTCCGTGTCGTGAAGCCTGTCACCGAAGCGGGTGTACACGCGTGAACAATCGTGGTTGCCGAGCGTATTGCATGCCCAGCCGCGCTCCTTCTTGAGCGTGTCCAACTGCTTGAGCCTGTCCCTTTGGTTCTTGCGGACATGTTCCGGAGTGATGCGCTCCGTGCGCATGAGCGGAAAATTGAAGACCAGATGCAGTTCATCCTTGCCATTGCCCATGTAGTCGATATTGTCGTCCTCGCCGACCAGCATGCGGTCGCCGTCGTATTCGTCGAGGATGGCGCGCAGTTCCTTCATCAACTCGTGGACGCCGGGCTGCCCCCATTGGTTCTTGAACATGTCGTGCCAGTATTTATCCTTGAGTTTGATTTCTTTAGGCGTTTTTGCCAGTTCAGAGAAGCGGCGCAGTTCCGCTAAATTCATCGGGACGTTGTGAGGTGTCAAATTTTCATCTTCAAAGATCGTGCCGATGGCGTCGAGGCGGAAGCCGTCCACGCCGAGATCGAGCCAGAAGCGGACCGCGTCCCACATGGCTTGCTTGACTGCGGGGTTGTGCCAGTTCAGATCGGGCTGCTGCTTCATAAAGTAATGGTAGTAATACTGATCCCGCTCAGAGACATAGGTCCACGCGTCGCCGTCGAAGCAGGATTGCCAGTTGTTCGGCGGCGTGTCCGCCCAGACGTACCAATCCGCTTTGGGGTTGTCACGGCTGGATTTTGACTCCAAAAACCAGGGATGTTCGTCCGAAGTGTGATTCAGCACCAGGTCCAGGATGACGCGCATGTTCCGCTTGTGCGCTTCGAACAGGAAGTGATTGAAATCCTGCATTGTGCCGTATTCAGGCGCAACGCTGCAATAATCCGAGATGTCATAACCGCAGTCCCAGTTGGGGGAGGGGAAGTGCGGCGACAGCCAGAGCGCGTCCACGCCGAGGCTGGCGATGTAATCCAGTTTTTCGGTAATGCCCTTGAAATCGCCGATGCCGTCGCCATTGCCGTCGGCGAACGAACGCGGATAGATCTGATAGAACACTGCGGTCTGCCACCATTTTGTAGATGTCATTGAAAGAGATCCTTTATTTGTCCGTTTAAAGGGTTGCGGGTCCGAAGGTTCAAACCTGTCAACTTTCCAACCTGCCAACGATTATCACGCAATCATGCTTGAAAACTTCTTCCTTGTGCGGCGCTTCGGGGAGTTCGCTGGTCAGGTCCTGCCCGGGAAAGTGCAGCCACTCGTGCATATCCAGCCGCCACTTCGGGCAGTCGGTCACATCATATACGATGCCTTGATGGGCGATGAATTTACGCGTGCCGCGCTCGCCGGTATTGCGTTTCAGTTCGACAAGCGAAATAACGCGGTCTGGGATGTTCATAGATTGGGATTCTATCGCAGAAATGCCTGTATTGAGCATCATCAGAACAGGAGCAGGCGCGGGGTTAGTCCAAATCAGGGCACGATCACGGTGCGTACATCACCCCCAAACCTTTTCAGCGCATCCAACGCGGCATTGACCTGGTCTGCGTCCAGCGGAATGGTCTTGCTGACGATTCTTGACGTGTCCAATACGTTCCTGCGCGCCATCTCCACCAA
>CAYPHR010000390.1:0-2345 GCA_964410375.1 uncultured Anaerolinea sp.
CACACGAGGTGAAAAGCCTGCGAAACTGGCTCATCAACATCGGGCTGGTCGTGGTCGGTCTGATCCTGCTGGTGATTGGTGCGCAATGGATGGTGGACAGCGCCGTGATAGTTGCCATTTGGCTGGGAGTCAGCGAACTGGTCATCGGCTTGACTGTCGTGGCAGTCGGCACATCCCTGCCGGAACTGGCTACGTCGGTCACTGCCGCGATCAAGGGCGAGCGCGACATCGCCGTTGGCAATGTGGTCGGCAGCAACATCTTCAATCTGATGTCCGTTCTGGGATTGAGCGCGATCATTGTTCCGGTCGGCATTCCTGTTTCCAACGCCGCGATCAACTTCGACATCCCGGTCATGATCGCCATCTCACTGGCGTCCCTGCCCGTCTTTTTCACTGCCGGAAAGATCTTCCGCCTGGAGGGGATCGGGTTTGTCGCATATTACATCGCCTATACCGCCTATCTTGTGCTGAATGCAACCAATCACGCATCCCTGCCGATGTTCAGCAACGTCATGCTTTGGTTCGCCATACCGATCACGGCGCTGACCTTGTTGATTTCACTTTGGTACGAGTTTTTCGTGCGTCGAAAGCAAAATAACACCGCATCCTCATGAGATTTTGTTTGAAATTTATAAAATCGTCCGATTCACGGTTAATTTTTATGATTTTTTGCTAAAATATTTCCCATGCCAGAATTGCTCATCCCCCTCCTGCTGCTCCCTGTTGGAATACTTCTCACCCTAACACTACGCCGCGCCCCACTGACCAATCCGCAAGCAGGCTGGCTGTTTGCCGTCTTTCCATTCGCATCTTTCCTGACCTTGTTGTATTTGACATCGCAAACGAACGGTGAGGCGCTGACCTTCTCCGTCCCTTGGGTGCCTGCGCTCGGTATAAATTTTTCGCTTCACTTGGACGGTCTCTCCGCCCTGTTCGCCCTGTTGATTACTGGCATCGGCACACTTGTCGTAATCTACACTGGCTACTATTTCGACAATTCCCACGCGCCGACCGAAGATCAGCAAACCGGGATCGAATACCGCTTCCACGCCTACACCCTGCTCTTCATGCTCGCTATGCTCGGCGTGGTCATGGCAGGCGATCTGATCACCCTCTTCCTGTTCTGGGAAGGGACAAGCATCTCCTCCTTCCTGCTGATCGCCTACAAATTCAAGGATGAAGCCGCCCGCAAAGGCGCCTTCAAATCGCTGTTCATCACGGGCGGCGGCGGCATTGCCCTGCTGGCAGGTTTTCTCTTCGTCACCTCCATCACCGGCGGTGCGGACTTAGCCACTGTCCTCTCCAACGGCGACCTTCTGCGCGGCAGCGAACTCTATCCCGTATTCTTCACGCTCATCATTCTGGGCGCATTCACAAAAAGCGCCCAATTCCCGGCTCACATCTGGCTGCCGGAAGCCATGTCCGCGCCGACGCCCGCTAGCGCCTTCCTGCACTCCGCCACCATGGTCAAGGCAGGCATCTATCTGCTCGCCCGCCTCCACCCCGCTCTTGGCGGCACCGACCTGTGGTTCTGGGTGCTCTCGCTTTTCGGGCTGACCACCATGCTGGTTGGCGCGTACCTCGGCGCAAAACAAAACGACCTCAAACCCCTGCTCGCCTATTCGACCGTTTCACAACTTGGAGTGCTGGTTGCGCTCATCGGGCAAAACTCCGAGATCGCCTTCAAAGCCCTCGTCATCGGCATCCTCGCGCACGCACTTTACAAATCCGCGCTGTTCATGTCCGCGGGCATCATCGACCATGAGACCGGCACGCGCGACCTCCGCAAATTGGGCGGCTTGCGAAAACAAATGCCGATCCTGTTCGTGATCGTCGGGATCGCGGCACTTTCCATGGGCGGACTTCCACCCTTGTTCGGATTCCTCGCCAAAGAGACGCTGCTCGCCTCCGTGACTCACCCGAGCCTGCCAGCCAGCGTGGACTTTTTCTTCCCGCTGACGACGGTTCTCGCCGGGGCATTCATCCTATTCCAGGCAGGGATTCTCGTCTGGGGCGTTTTCCTCGGCAAACCCGCCGACCCAAAACATCCCCCGCGCGGTCACGACCCGAAATGGGGCTTCTGGCTGGCTCCTGCCCTGCCTGCATTGCTCTCATTGCTGGTGGGCATCACACCGGTGGAGCCAAAAGTCCTCGCCAATTTCCTTGCCGATGCCGCCAAGGCTGCTTTTGGTGCGGAAGTCAAAGTTTCGCTTGCCTTGTGGACCGGTATCAACGTGCCTCTGATCCTTTCCATCGTCGCGGTCACGCTCGGCTCGCTTCTGTTCTGGCAGAGAGCGCGCATCCGCCCGGCGTTGATGCGCTTCCTCCCCAATCTCACTGCCAAC
>CAYPHR010000391.1:0-2342 GCA_964410375.1 uncultured Anaerolinea sp.
ATAAATGGGTGGACATCTACTCGGCGCATATTCCGGGACACATTGAACAAATCCAGAATAATGTCAAAATTTGGTCGGGTAGTCGGGTGGTCAGATAGTCGGATGGTCAAAAACGCCCCCCACAGGAGGAAAGATGAAGATCGAGAAATTTGAGGATATTCGGGCATGGCAGCAGGCGCGTGAGTTGACCAATCTGGTGTACGATTTGACGGAACAGGAGAATTTCAAAAGGGATTTCCGGCTGCGAGACCAAATTCAAGGGGCGGCAAGCTCCATCATGCATAACATCGCGGAGGGATTTGATGATGGCTCCGATATTGAGTTTATCCGCTTTCTGAAATATGCAAGACGTTCCGCCAGTGAAGTACAATCCGAAATATATCTGGCATTTGACCGGAAGTATGTCAATGAAGAGAGTTTCCAAAAGGTATACGAAATGGCAACCACGACGAAGAAATCGATCAACGCATTCATCGCCTATTTACGCAAATCCAAACGGTAGACAATCAGACCACTCGACCACAAGACCAAGAGACTACACGACTATTCGACTATTCGACCAAGAGACTAGGAGACCACATGACCATCAAACATATTTTTGTCATCGGCGCAGGGACCATGGGCAACGGCATCGCACAGGTCGCGGCGACATCGGGGTATCAAGTCACCTGCATGGACGTTCAGCCCGCCGCGCTGGAGAAAGCCAAAGCGACCATCGCCAAGTCCACGGCGAAACTGCTGGAGAAGGGCGTGCTCACAGCCGAGCAAAAAGCGTCCGCAGACGGGATCAACTTCACGTCCACGATGGAGGCGCTGAAGGAGGCGGATTTCGTCATCGAAGCCGCGACGGAAAATCCGGAGTTGAAGTTCAAAATATTCAAGGACATGGATGCCAACGCGCGCGAAGGCGTGATCCTGGCGAGCAACACATCGTCCATTTCCATTACGAAGATCGCCGCCGCCACGAAGCGACCGGAGAAGGTCATCGGCATGCACTTCATGAACCCCGTGCCGCTGATGAAACTGGTGGAGGTCATCAAGGGACTCGCCACCGACGAAGCGACGCTGAACACGACGCTGGAGTTGTGCAGGGTGATGGGCAAGGAGCCGGTCGAAGCGAACGACTCGCCCGGGTTCATCTCGAACCGCATCCTGTGCCCGATGATCAACGAAGCGGTGTTTGCATTGCAGGAAGGCGTCGGCACGCCCGAAGCCATTGACGCGGTCATGAAACTCGGCATGAACCACCCCATGGGTCCGTTGACCCTGGCGGACTTGATCGGTTTGGATGTCGTCCTGTTCGTGATGGAAGTATTACAGCGCGACCTCGGTGATGACAAATACCGCCCCGCCTATCTCCTGCGCAAGATGGTGGACGCGGGCTATCTGGGTCGCAAGACCGGACGCGGGTTTTATCAATATTGATCTATAAGACCTGACAGGTTTCTCAAGACCTGTCAGGTCTGTGACAACTTATTTTGACCTCATCATCCCTCCTCCGCCGCCTCATCCCCCTCACCTCCGCGCTGGGACGCAACAGCATCCCGCTCGGCGCATTCCTCCTCGGCGGTGACTCGGCAGAGACCGCGCTGGTGCTCTACTTCCTCGAAACACTCATTGCCATCCTGCTCACCGCGCTCACCATCCGCCTGCGCGCGCCCGCCGAACATTCGGGCTATCACAGCCTCGCCTCCACCCGCACCGTGACCAAAATAAACGGCAAGGTCGTTCACAGCCACCAAAAAGGGAACCGGCGCAGTCTGCTCGAAGGCTTCCTGCTCTTCTCGCTCGGCTTCTCCATCGTACCGGGCATCATGATGGCATTGTTCCTCTTCGGCGTCCTGCAAGCGGACATTTCCGCCCAGGTCGTTCTATATGGCATTGGGGGCATCGCCGCCTTCCAACTCCTCCACTTCGGCGTGGACCTCTACCGCAATCCCAAACTATCCCCCGCGCAAGCCAACGCCGCACTGGACGCGGGCATGGGACGCAGCGCAATCCTATTCATTTCCTGCTTTGCGGGCATGCTGCTCGCCGCCTTCGTCACGCAGTGGTTCATCATCCCCTTCGCCGTGCTGAAAATAGTCACGGATATCGGCAGCGTGTTTCGCAGTTGATCCGCAGACAGCGAAAACCGAACAGATTCAAACAATCTGCGAACATCAGCGCAATCTGCGGATACCCTCTTTCTAATCCCTTAGACAGCGGAGATCGAACAGATTCAAACAATCTGCGAACATCAGCGCAATCTGCGGATGACCTCTCTGTAATCCCCTAGACAGCAAAAATCGAACAGATTCAAACAATCTGCGAACATCAGCGCAATCTGCGGATGACCTCTC
>CAYPHR010000392.1:0-2293 GCA_964410375.1 uncultured Anaerolinea sp.
TCCTTGCCCGGCTCGCTCCATAAACGGAGCATCATGCCGGTCACATCGTAGCCCTGCTGTTTGAGCAACGCCGCCGCAACGGACGAATCCACGCCGCCGGACATGGCGACGACCACTTTTCTTTTTTCCATAACAGCCTGATTATACCCATTGGACGGCAGACATGGACACAATACGGGGAAAAAGAAGATTTGACTCCTGCCCGCGCTTTAATGTATATTCGGCGCATCCAACGAACCGACAGGAGAGTCCATGACCAGCACAGCCGATACCGTGATCGAGAACGCCAGAGTCTTCACCAGCAGACTGGATATGCCGCATGCCCAAGCCGTGGCGGTGAAAGGCAACCGCATTCTCTTTGTGGGAACGAACGAAGGCGCAAACACATTCAAGGGACCCGGCACGCGCGTCATTGACGGACGGGGATGCACGCTGACCGCCGGATTCATCGACTCTCACTTTCACTTGTTATGGGGAGCGGTCTGGGCAGGGAGCGCGCAGTTATACAACGTGCGGGACTTGGATGACTTGAAACAAACCCTGACGGAATTCGCTTTGCAGAACCAAACATCCACATGGGTGGACGGGCGCGGCATCAAATACGGTATTGTGGAAACCCGCCAACAGCTTGACGCCATCATCTCCGACCGCCCCGTGTACATCAATGCGTATGACGGTCACACTTCTTGGGTGAACACCAAGGCGCTGGAACTGGCGGGCATCCTCCAGCCCGGCGTGGAAGCGGAAGGTGTCGGCGTGATCGTCCGCGACGGAGACGGGCTTGCCACCGGAGAATTGCGCGAGACCGCCATGCGCCTCGTTGCGGACCTGATTCCCGAGCCGAGCGAAGCCCGCAAGCGTGAACTGCTGAAGATGGTCATTGCGCGGATCAATGCCGCGGGCGTGACAGGCGTTCATAATATGAACGGAGATATGCAGGAATTGATGACCTACGCCGCACTGGAAGATGCCGGGGAAATGACATTGCGGGTCTATGTCCCCTATCACATCAAGCCAGAGACTACGGAAGAGATGCTCAGCGAAGCCGCAGAAATGGCGAAGGTACAGGGCGATTTCGTGCGAGGCGGGGCGGCAAAGTTCTTCATGGACGGAGTGTGGGAGTCGTACACTGCGCTCAACCTTGAGCCGTATGCGGATGACCCGCACGCCAACCCGGAAGGGATTTTCTCAGCGGAGCATTTCACACGCATGGCATCCGCTTGTGACAGGCTGGGTTTGCAGATCTTCGTCCATTGCTGCGGAGATGGGGCGGTGAGACGCACGCTCGACGGGTACGAAGCAGTTCAACGGTCAAATGGGAAGCGGGACAGCCGCCATCGTGTGGAGCATATCGAAGTCATCCATCCCGATGATCTGCCGCGCTTCAAGGAATTGGGCGTCATCGCTTCGATGCAGACCGGGCACGCGCCGCTCGATGCCAATGACGGAGATGTCTGGCTCGAACGTGTGGGCAAACAGCGCTGGGGTAAGTCCTTCGCATGGCGTGACGTGAAAAATGCCGGCGCGCACTTATGCCTCGGCAGCGACTGGACGGTTGCGCCGTTCGACCCGATGGTGCACCTGCATGCCGCGCTGAATCGTAAACAATGGAGCGAGGCGGATCCCGACCAGCGGCTCACGTTGGAGGAAGCCATACTCGGTTATACGCGCGACGCCGCCTATGCAGAATTCAAGGAACACGAAAAGGGACAGATCAGGGAGGGCTATCTCGCCGATCTGGTGCTGTTCACGCACGACCTGTTCGCTTTGGAGCCCGAAAAGATATTGAACGCCAAACCCGCGCTGACGATTGTGGATGGTAAGGTCGTTTTTGAAACTCCCAGACAATAATTCGCTCACCTTACGCGATTTTGTTGCAGGGTCGCCCTTTGCGGCGGGTTTTCATGACACGTGGCTGGGTTGCCCCTACCGCGCAACATCAATAATTCAATCAAAATGCGGCAGTCCTTTTGAAAAGGACTGCCGCGTATGTTGTGAGACAGGGCTGCGAAGGGAATGCTTCAATCAATCCATCAAACGGCGCGCCTTGCGGACCAAATCCACGAACTCCTTCATGGCATCGTCTCGGTGGAAATAGTCTTCAAGGCGGCGGACTTCTTCATAGACGGCGTCCAGAGAGCCGTCCTCCGCCCAGTAACTGCCTTTCAATATCTCTGCATATTCGGCAACAACCACCGAGAGTTGGAAGTACGGATCGGTTTCACTGAAATTTAAAGCAAGTTGGCGCGCTTCAAAATCGCGTGAAATCTCAACGATTTGATGTGTGTCGGGG
>CAYPHR010000393.1:0-2271 GCA_964410375.1 uncultured Anaerolinea sp.
CCCTCGTCCGCACCGACCCGCAGGGCGGCTCGAAGTCGTTGAGCATGATCCTCGTGCCGACCGACTCAAAAGGACTCACCATCCACCCCGCCGAGAAAAAGATGGGCTTGCGCGGCTCCCCCACCCACGCCGTGACCTACGACAATGTGCGCGTCCCGCTCGAAAATCTGATCGGTGTGGAGGGACAGGGATTACAGCAGACGCTGTCCACGCTGGATGCGGGGCGGTTGAGCATCGGCGCGTTGTCTATTGGGCTGGCGCGCGCGGCGATGGAAGCGGCAGTGGACTATGCGAGAGAGCGCAAAGCATTCGGGCAGTCGCTGGCGGATTTCCAGTCAACGCAGTTCAAATTCGCCAATATGGAAATGGAGATCGAACTGGCGCGCACCTATCTCTACAAAGCCGCCTGGCTCAAGGATGAAGGACGTCCCTACAATAAAGAAGCCGCGATCGCCAAGCTATACGCCACCGAAATGGCGGAGCGGGTCATTTATGACGCCATCCAAATCCACGGCGGGTACGGCTATAGCCGCATGTACGATGTGGAACGCATCTACCGCGACGCGCGCCTGATGACCATCGGCGAAGGAACGAGCGAGATTCAAAGATTAGTGATTTCCAGGCACGTGCTGGCTAGTGAGTAAACAAAAAAAATCGGAGATCGCAGGATCTCCGATTTTTCTACTTTTTTACGATTACCCAAGCGGTGCTATCTGCGGCTCTGATGCTTGTTTCCCCGCTTTCAAACAATTTCACAATCGCATCGGGCGCGAGAAAGTGACTGCGCATCAGCAGTAATTTTTCGGCAACAGCGATCAACTTCACGCCAAAGGTACGGATGTCAGGTTCTTCGATGACCAGCACACCGCCGGGCTTCAGCACACGGAACATCTCGCGCGCGGAACGGCTATGATCCACGACGTGGTGCAGGGCGTCCACCATGATGACGCGTTCGAAGGATTCGTCCGCGAAGGGCAGGGATTCAGAATAACCGCAAACAGGTTTGAGCGCGGCAGGATGCGTCTCTTTCAACATCCCGAAGGAGACATCGGCGATCGTCACATCATCCACCAGATCGCGAATGGCGTTCGCAACCCGCCCTGTGCCGCCGCCGACATCCAACAAACGTCCGCGCACAGGCAGGGATGCGACTTCGCGCATCACATCCGTTTTGGAATAGGTGACGCGCGAATAAATGGGGGCGATCAGGTCGAAGTGATCAAAACCGGGCATGATATCAGTTGACCGTGATCAAATCTTTGATGTTCTCAAATGTGGCGGGACCAATGCCCGAAACTTCCATGATCTCTTCGATGGTCGAAAAAGCGCCGTTTTGGGTGCGATAATCAATGATGCGCTGGGCAAGCGATGGACCGATCCCCGGCAGGCTGTCCAACTCGCTCACCGTGGCGGTATTGATGTTGATCCTGTCGCCGGAGGACGGCGGCGGCGTGCTTGTCTCATCACCCGAACCCGGTAGATTGAGGGACGAATCGTCATCTTCTCCGGTTTGTTCTTCACCCGATTTATACGGAATGTCCAACTGCTGTCCATCGGTGAGAAGCGCGGCAAGATTGATGGCATCAACATTCGCGGAAGTCATCAAACCGCCTGCCGCGTCAATGGCATCCTGAATACGCGCTCCTTCCATAAATTGATACAAGCCCGGGCGCGGAACCGCGCCGATCACATGCACGACGATAGGAGCCTTGGTCGGTGCGGGCTTTAGCTCGATCGGCTGCCCGGCGGGCGCGCGGGAAACAAAGACCAGCAAGCCCGCCAGCGCAAAGCCTGCCATCACTCCAACCAGAACATATAACGCGCTTTTCATATGATGCGATTTTACCCCAACTTCATCACAAGCAAATCTTCGTCTTTCCAGACAATATTTGCCACGTCGAAGACCTTTTTGATGCGCTGGAAGTAGCGCGGCATCTCGTCGTATTCGAGCGGGACAAAGCCGAACCTTTCATAAACCGGTCCATTATGCGCCATGCACATCAAATATAAGGGGCGCGGCGTTCGTTCCAGCAGGGCTTCGATGACCTTGCGGGCAAGTCCACGGTTGCGATGATCGGGATGTGTTGCGATCGAAGCCAGTTCAAGGATTTCGTTCTTACGCCCATGCGGCTTGACCTGTCCGCAGGAGATCACCCTGCCGGATTCATCCACCGCGACGATGAAACGCCTCCAATCCAGACCCGTTGGGTTGATCCCGACCAAATGAATGAGTTCCTTAATTTGAGCGGATTCTGATTCCAGCGCCGGGCG
>CAYPHR010000394.1:0-2247 GCA_964410375.1 uncultured Anaerolinea sp.
TATAGTCCCATGCTGAGTTCAGGGACGTTGAGGAATTCGAGATAGGCGGCGTGTGAGTCTTTTTGTTGGGAGATGAGTTTGGTGAGTTCAAAGGCTTGCATACGGTTGCTCCGATTGGCGCGGATTGTACATTATATATAATTTTGTGACAACCAGAATTTGGGGCATTAAAGACAAAACGGGTCAGATATATACTGACCCGTTTTATACACAAACCTTCTTGCAAAAATTGATCGTAGGTCAGGCTTGTAGCCTGACATATTCATAAAATCTGAAGAATGGCGGGTTGGAAACCCGCCCTACTGATTATGAATAATACCTTTTCAACCGTATCGCCACAACCTCATTCCACACTAAAATTGCGAATAAAAACACATAGAACGCCGCGCCTTTGAGCGCAAATGCCGGAGCGGCGAGCGCGAGCGTTCCCCATGTATAGAGTGAAAGATTCCTCCATTTTTCATCGTTGCGGAAGGCAAAGCCGAGGGCGATCATGGCGGGAAACAACGTCAGCCCGAGCGCAACGAACGATAAGTCATGCAAACGTCCATGCCAGGTGGATGGGGTATCGCGGATGGTCGGGTCGGTGGTGAAGGACAGGGCAGCCAGCGCGAGACCGGCGAACATCATCAGCGTGGAACCCGCTTTGGAGGCTGGAGCAGGTTTGAGGTCGAGAAAGAGGCGGATGCCCAGCATCGTCATGAGCATCCCGCTGACGATAAACGTCGCAGTCATGATCCACCCAAACCTGCCAAGCGCCAGCCCGCTGGGCCAGTCGAAGGTCGGATTGTGGATGGGATGCCAGCCGAGGCTGAGCAGGAAGTCGTACTCGACGATGGTGAGTGTGACAAGGATAAGCGCGAACAGGATCGGACCGAATGGGAGGACGCGCTTCATCCCCAGCCGTTACCTGTTCCACCCGCCGGGCAGACGCATCACCCCGAGGTAGACCAGCAAGAGAGCGCCGAGCACACAGAACAATGTGTTGCGGAAGCGGACGTTGTCGGCGGCGTTCTTCCAGCGTGCGGGAAGGTGCGCGACGACCGCCGCAACGATCATGGTGACGCCATGTTCGATGCGATACATCGGGAAGCCCATGCCCGCCACACCCATCCAGATGATGAGAATGAGACCAAGCGTGGCTTGCAGGTCCATTACGCCGCTGAAGCCTGCGGCAAGACCGCGATCCATGCCTTTGAATTCGCTTTTCATCAGCCAGCCGGCAGCGAATTTGACGACGGCAATGGCGGCGACAAGCAACACCAGCCAGCGCAGGTGGGAGTGGGCAATAAATAAAAGATCCATGTTCATTTCTCCATTTTTCTCCGCAGATTTTTTCTCTGCCAAATCTGCAGATTGGTTTTGATATGTCCGCCGAATTATACAGCAGGGCGCATCTCCTTTATAATCAAATCAATACTTGGAGGCAAAATGACCTATACAACGATACTGACAGAAATCCGCGGGCGCGTGGGACTGGTGCAGTTGAACCGTCCGCAGGCAATGAACGCATTCAATCTCACCATGCTCGGCGAGGTCTTCGATGCGATGGAAGCATTCGATGGGAACGAACACGTCGGCGCGATCGTCGTAACCGGCAATGAAAAAGCCTTCGCCGCCGGAGCCGATATCAAGGAAATGGCGGACGCGTCCTACGTGCAAATGCTGACGGAAGAACGCGTGGAGATCTGGGACCGCATCCGCGGCGTTAAGAAGCCGGTCATTGCGGCGGTATCCGGCTGGGCGTTGGGAGGCGGCTTCGAATTTGTCCTTTCGTGCGATATGATCATCGCATCCGAATCCGCGAAGTTCGGTCTGCCGGAAGTGACCATTGGCGTCATCCCCGGCGCGGGCGGTACGCAACGGCTGACGCGCCTGCTCGGCAAACATCTCGCCATGGAAATCGTCATCAACGACCGCAAACTCAACGCCGCCGAGGCATTGCAATTCGGGCTGGCGAACCGTGTTGTCCCCGTGGAAGGTTATCTCGATGCCGCCATCGCTTTCGCGGAAGAGATCGCTTCGCGCGCGCCGCTTGCCGTCCGCATGGCAAAGGACTCGGTCAATGCCGCGTTCGAGACCACCCTCACTGAAGGATTGAAGGTCGAAAAGCGCAATTTCTATCCGCTCTTTGCAACGGAAGATCAAAAGGAAGGGATGCAGGCGTTCATCGAAAAACGAAAACCGGAGTGGAAGGGGAAGTAGGTTGATGGAGAACAAAAACACGCCCTTTTCAGGGCGTGTTTT
>CAYPHR010000395.1:0-2239 GCA_964410375.1 uncultured Anaerolinea sp.
TGACCTTTCAAACCGATCAGCCCGGCGCTCTTGGCTTCCTTCGCAAAGGCATCTTCCAATTCCTCGCTCGGCAAGCGGAACGGGACATTCATCAATGAACGTGCTTCGGGCTTGGCATGTCCGCGATAGAAACCGCCGCTCTCATCAATCGCCTTGTAGATCAGATCCGCTTTGGTGCGGTTGGTCTTCTCAACGGCGGCAAGTCCGCCTTGCTTCTTCGCCCATTTGAAGACCAGTCCAACCATGTAGATGGCAAACGAAGGCGGCGTATTGTGCAGTGACCCGCTCGCGGCGAGCGTCTTGTAATCCAGCATCACGGGCAGATTCTCGGGCACGCGCTCCAGCATGTCATCGCGGATGATGACCACCGTCGTCCCGGATGGACCTGCGTTCTTCTGCGCGCCGGCGTAGATCAACGCATACTTCGACACATCGATCGGGCGGCTGATGAAATCGGATGACATATCACAGACCAGCGGCACACCGGCGGGCGGTGTCGGCTCAGTGAAATATTCCACGCCGTGGATCGTCTCGTTGGACGTGAAATGCAGATACGCGGCATCAGGCTTGAGGTCGAGTGAGGCGGGAAATCCGTTGAAGCCGTCCGCTTCGGTGGTGGCAGCGACATGCACCGCGCCGAGTTTCTTGGCTTCCTTCACCGCGGTCTTGCTCCACGAACCCGTCACAATGTAATCGGCAGATGCGCCGCTCGCGCGCAGGTTCATCGGCACCATTGCAAATTGCAGTGTCGCGCCGCCCTGCAGGAACATCACCTTGTAATTCGACGGGATGCCAAGCAGTTCGCGCAAGTCCGCTTCGGCGGTTTGGATCACGCCTTCGAATTCCTTCGAGCGGTGGCTGATCTCCATCACCGACATGCCCGTCCCTTTGAAATCGAGCAGTTCCGCCTGCGCCTCCTGCAACACTTCCAGCGGCAAGACGCCGGGACCGGGGTTGAAATTATAGACACGTTTTACATCAGACATTGGGGCTCCTGTTTTGTTGGATTAAACGCCTCTTCCGAGGTTTGAAGTTGATTCTGTTTCGAAGAACATTGTCCACGCGGACGAATTTTAGTCCAAATCCGACAATGCCATCCAAATCATTATATAGTTTGTCAGACAAATTCACAAGAACAAATGACATATTTCCAGCCTGATTCTTGTCGTTGACAAGCGCTTTTCCCATTGTTAGAATGACCAAGTGTTTGAAACCGCCTTCACAAACAGGAATTCAGCCGAGCCATCGGTTGGGTTCCTGTTATTAATTTCAGCCCAAATTCAAGGAGAAATTCAATGAAAGTACTGATCTGTGACAAGACTGAAAAGGAATACATCGAACAGATGCGCGCCGCGGGTCTCACCGTGGATGTGCGTGATGACATCACCCCTGAAGAGTTGATGACCACACTCCCCGCCTATGACGGCATGGTCGTGCGTTCGCGCACCAAGGTGCGCAAAGACCTGATCGACGTATGTCCCAACCTCAAGGTCATCGTGCGCGGCGGCGCGGGACTCGATACCATTGACCATGAATATGCCAAGTCCAAAGGCATTGCGGTGATGAACACCCCGCTTGCCAACTCCAAATCCGTGGCGGAACTCGCCATCGGTTATATGCTGATGCTGGCGCGCTCGCTTTACAAAGCGTCTGAGACCATGAAAGCCGAAAAATGGGAAAAGAAAGCCTTCACCGGCGATGAGATCGGCGGAAAAACACTCGGCTTGATCGGCATCGGCAACATCGGCAAGGAGACTGCCAAACGCGCCATCGCCATGGACATGACCGTGGTTGCATACGATCCTTATGTGACCGAAGCCCCGAACGGCATCAAACTTGTCTCGCTGGATGAACTGCTGGCGCAATCCGATTACATCAGCCTGCACCTGCCAAAGACAAAAGAATCCACAGGCATGATCGGCGCAGAACAGTTCGCCAAGATGAAGAACGGTGTACGCATCGTCAACTGCGCGCGCGGCGGCATCGTCAGCGAAGATGCGCTCTACGAAGCATTGACCAGCGGCAAGGTCGCTGGCGCGGCGTTGGATGTCTTCAATGAGGAGCCCCCCACCGACTGGAAACTTGCCAAACTGGATAACGTCATCGCCTCACCGCACATCGGCGCAGCGACCCGCGAAGCCCAAGCCCGCGTCGGAGCGGAAGTGGCGGAGAAGTTGATCGCGTTCTCGAAGAACGGAAAATAATATCAATCCCGCAGGGGCACGATATATCGTGCCCC
>CAYPHR010000396.1:0-2231 GCA_964410375.1 uncultured Anaerolinea sp.
CCGGCGATCATTACCTGTACAATCTCTATACCAACTCGCTGACCTTGAACGAGGTACAGGTCAACCCCGGCGCGTATACGGTGCATGATATGTTCCTGCCGGGAGCGCCGGAGATCCAACGCGTCGAAGTGCGTGAGGGGATGACCGTGTACATCACCGTGAATGGTTTGGGCGTCAGTCACAAATGCCCATAGCTTGTGGCATCATTCACTAATCTCGCGGTACAATCGGAGTATGACGGTGAGACAATGTCAGACGAAGACGCCGCCGGGGAGCAGAATCAGGCGTCTGTTAAGGTCGAGCCGTTCCCAATGTCCTATAGGAGAAAACCATGTCTGAAAAATTGAATCAACTCAAGCAGATCTTTGGCGAGGTCGGTGACCTGGGCCGTGCTGCCAGCGTTCTCGGGTGGGACCAGCAGGTAAACATGCCGCCCGGCGGCGGAGCGGCGCGCGGACAACAGCTCGCCACACTCGGCAAGATCGCCCAGGAAAAGTTCACGTCGGATGAAGTGGGAAAATTGCTGGACGAATTGAAGAGCGAATATGGGGATGCCGGAACCGACGACGGCGCGATGATCCGCGTTGCCGCCCGCGATTACGACAAAGCCAAACGCGTGCCGCCTGAGTTCGTGGCGGAGCAAGCCATGGTCGCGTCGAAGGCATTCGAAGCATGGGTGGAGGCGAAGGGGAAGGCGGACTTTTCCATCTTCCGTCCGCATCTTGAAAAACTGGTCGACCTGGTGAAGAAGTACATTTCCTTCTTCCCGCCCGCCGACCATCCCTACGATGTTTTGCTGGAGGATTACGAACCCGGCATGAAGACCGCCGACGTTCAGACGATCTTCGGCAACCTGCGCCCGAAGCAGGTGGAACTCATCAAAGCGATCGCGGCTTCCAAGCAGGTCAAGGATGATTTCCTGCACAAGAAATACAACGAAAAGAAGGTCTGGGATTTCAGCGAAACGATCATCAAGAAGTTCGGCTACGATTTTTCGCGCGGCAGGCAGGACAAAGCCCCGCACCCGTTCGAGACCACCTTCAGCGTCAACGATGTGCGCATCACGAACCGCTTCGAAGCGGGCAACCCCTTAGCCACGCTGTTCAGCGCCATGCACGAGTCGGGTCATGCCATGTACGAGCAGGGTGTCAACCCCGCTTATGAACGCACTCCGCTGGCGAGCGGAACGTCACTGGCGGTGCACGAGTCGCAGTCGCGCATGTGGGAGAATATCGTCGGACGCTCCCTGCCGTTCTGGGAGCACTTTTTCCCCGAACTGAAAAAGACCTTCCCGTCGCAATTGGACGGCGTAGGCTTGAAAGCCTTTTACAAAGCCATCAACAAGGTCGAGCCATCCCTCATCCGCGTGAATGCGGACGAAGCCACGTATAACCTGCACATCATGCTGCGCCTCGAGATCGAGATCGGCATGGTGGACGGTTCCATCGCCATCAAAGACCTGCCCGAGATCTGGAACGCAAAGATGCGCGATTATCTCGGCATCACCCCGCCCAACGATGCGCTGGGCGTGCTTCAGGACATCCACTGGTCGTACGGCTCCATCGGTTACTTCTCCACCTATGCGCTCGGTAACATCATCTCGGCGCAACTGTGGGAGACGGTCAACAAGGACATCCGCGGGCTGGATGAGCAGTTCCGCAAGGGCAAGTTCGATGAACTGCTCGCCTGGCTGCACGAAAAGATCCACGTGTATGGGCGCAAGTACGACCCGCAGGACATTGTACAAAAAGTGACCGGCTCGAAGATCGACTCCGCCGCCTACGTCCGCTATTTGACGAAGAAATACAGCGACATCTACGGGCTTTAGATTTGGATCAACCGAACGAGACGCCCTGTCCATGGGGCGTCTCTATTTTTTTATTCTTATGAAACGACACCTGCTCCTTCTCGCCTCCCTGTTCGGACTGTTCGCTGGCTGCACTCAATCCACCGGTCCCGCCCCGACGCCTCTCCCGCCCGACCACCTCCCAACCGTCGTCGCACTGACCGGACAAGCCGCCTTCGCCACCTCCGCTGTGTTGACGCAAGCCGCGCTCCCCACGGAGACACCAGCCCCAACGTCCACGTTCGAAGCGCCGCTTGACCTCCCCAGCCCCACGCCGACGTTCGCGCCGGGCTTCACCGAGTTTGCCCAGATCCGCTTCGTCTCGCCGGGTCCGATGTCCAGCCTGACGTCGCCGTTCATTTTGCAGACCATCCTTGTGGCAGGG
>CAYPHR010000397.1:0-2230 GCA_964410375.1 uncultured Anaerolinea sp.
CCAACACTTACGAAGAACTTTATAAAGAAGTGAACAAAGCCGCCAATGCTTTACGCTCCCTTGGGCTTGGCAAAGGGGACGCGGTCGGTATTTTCATGCCGATGACGCCTGAAATTGTCATTGCCTTGCTGGCGATCGCGAAGATCGGCGGGATCATCCTGCCGTTGTTCTCAGGCTATGGCGCGGGAGCCATCGTATCACGCATGGCGGACGCGGAGGCGAAAGCGCTCTTCGCGGCGGATGGTGCATTCCGGCGTGGCAAAGCCGTGGAGATGAAGTCCATTGCGGACGAGGCGGCGGAACAGATTCCCACACTGAAGCATATGATCGTCCTGAAGCGCACGGGGCAGACAATAAATATGAAAGCGGAACGAGATCATTGGTGGCACGAGCTGGTGGATGCGCAATCCGATGATGCTGGAACTGAAATAACCGATGCCGAAGACCCGTTGATGATCATTTATACATCCGGCACGACGGGCAAACCGAAAGGCGCACTGCACACGCACTGCGGATTTCCCGTCAAAGCCGCACAGGATATGGCGTTCGGGACGGACGTCCACGCTGAAGATGTCATTTACTGGATGACCGACATGGGCTGGATGATGGGTCCGTGGCTGGTGTTCGGCGGATTACTCCTTGGTGCTACGGTTTTCCTGTACGACGGCGCGCCGGATTTCCCCGCTCCGAACCGTTCATGGGAATTGGTCGAAAAACATGGCATTAACCAGATGGGCGTCTCGCCGACCTTGATCCGCTCGTTGATCCCGCATGGCGATGAACACTTCAACAAGCATGACCTTTCCTCGCTGAAGTGCTTCGCCTCCACCGGGGAGCCGTGGAATCCTGACCCATGGATGTGGCTGTTCGAGAAGGTGGGTGAAGGGGAACGCCCGATCATCAATTATTCAGGCGGTACAGAGATTTCAGGTGGTATTGTGATGGGTAATCCGCTTTTGCCGCTCAAGCCCTGTGCCTTCTCTGCGCCGTGCCCCGGCATGGATGCGGATGTGGTGGACGAAAGCGGGAATCCCGTCCGCAATGCGGTGGGAGAACTGATCATCAAAGCGCCGTGGATCGGGATGACGCGCGGATTTTGGAAGGATAAACAACGCTATCTGGAAACCTATTGGTCGCGCTGGGAGAATGTTTGGGTGCACGGCGATTTCGCCGCGATCGACAATGATGGTTTGTGGTACATCCTTGGGCGTTCAGATGATACGATCAAGATCGCGGGCAAGCGGCTCGGTCCCGCCGAGGTGGAGTCGATCCTTGTGCGGCATGAGTCCATTGTGGAGGCGGCGGCGATTGGCGTGCCGCACGAGGTCAAGGGGAGCGAACTGGTCCTTTTTGCAGTGACCAAGCCCGGGGTGGAGCGAAGCGATGCGCTTCGTCGGCAATTGCAGGAGATGGTTGTGGCGGAAATGGGTAAGCCGCTCGCGCCGAAAGCCATCCTGTTTGTCTCAGATCTGCCAAAAACGCGTAATGCCAAGGTCATGCGGCGCATGATCCGCGCGGCATATTTGGGGTTGGAACCGGGCGATACGTCGTCGCTGGTGAATCCCGGCGCGGTGGAGGAGATAAAAAGATCGAAATAGAAGGTGTGAGGCAGATAAGGCTGGCGTTAATGCGCCAGCCTTGTTTTTTCGCTTGCATTATAATAATTGCCGTCTCGCGCAACTCGCGGGAGAAGGAGATTGAATGAAAAACGTTCGATATACAATTTTTGCGCTCACACTCTTATTCGTGCTCGTGCTGTCCTCGTGTGCTGCGCCGACCCCGGAAACGGTCGTGGTGGTGGTGACAGCGACGGATTCGCCGGTCACGGAGGAAGCGCCGACCATGTCGCCGCCGCAACCGTCAATATCGGTTTCACTTGCGGGACCGCAAAGCGGCGAGACCATGCAGTGGCTCGACGGCAGTACATTGATTTATATCCCCGCCGGTGACTTCACGATGGGGAACAATGATTTCAATGCGCCCTCTCATAATGTGACTCTGGATGGATATTGGATTCAGCAAACGCCGGTCACGAACCGTATGTATGAGCAATGTTTGAAATCCGGTTCGTGTACAGCTCCCCGCCAGGAATTGGGCGGACCTGTGTTCAGCAATCCGCAGTTTGCCAGCCATCCGGTGGTTGGTGTGAATTGGGAGCAGGCTCAGAGCTACTGTGAATGGATACAGGGCAGTCTGCCCACTGAAGCGCAATGGGAAAAGGCGGCGCGCG
>CAYPHR010000398.1:0-2223 GCA_964410375.1 uncultured Anaerolinea sp.
TTTGCAGTGTAAAGCGCGGCATCGGCGCGCATGAGCAGGGCATCGATGTTGGGCGAGTCAATTTTCGTTTTTGTACAAAACCACCGCCTCGCCTTCCAGGACGATAACCCCATCTTGATTTGCGCATGAAGTGGAAAGTGTGGCAATGGGTTTGCTGGCGTGAAGGGACTTGACCTCGATGGTCGCGGTGACCGTATCACCCGGATAAACCGGCGCTTTGAAGTTCAAGGTCTGGCTGAGATACACCGTGCCGGCACCGGGCAGGTCGTTGGCGAGCGCGGCGGAGATGATACCGGCGGCGATCATGCCGTGCGCGATGCGTCGTCCAAAGCGGGTGCCGGCGGCGTATTCATCGTCCAGGTGGACGGGGTTCATGTCGCCGGTGAGTTCGGCAAAATTTCGGATCATTTCGTCCGTGATGGTTTGTTTGCGGGTGATTTTGTCGCCGATGGTGAGTGCAGGCATTTGGTTTTCCTTTGTCACGTTTGTTTTGGTTGTATCAGATCCCATTTATTGCCGTACAGGTCCTTGAACACCACGACAGTGCCGTAGGTTTCGGCGCGCGGTTCCTCCAGAAATTCCACGCCGCGCGATCTCAGGTCATTGTACTCGAGCCAAAAATTGTCGGTGTGCATAAAAAGAAAGACGCGTCCGCCGCCCTGTTTGCCAATGAATGCTTCCTGTTCAGGCGTGGCGGCTTTGGCGAGCAGAAGGGATGCTCCAATTCCTCCACGCGGACGGACGAGCACCCAGCGCTTGCCATCCCCAAGAGGAGTATCTTCAAGGATGTCGAATTTTAATGCTTCGGCGAAGTATGCGATGGCTTCGTCATAGTCACGGACGAGATAAGTGAGATGGGCAAGGGATTGGGACAAGGCAAAACCTCCTGTGCGGGGAATCAGGTTTGAGGCCGGGTGCGAAGCGCAGCTCGGGCTTCTGTAATGTTGCGGAGCAGGATCAAGCCGAGGGTGCTGGTCAAGCCGAGCAGCAGACCTCCTATCCAGATCGATCCCGGGGAAATGCTGTCATTGAGAAATCCGCCGATAAGCGGGGCGAGCGTGCGGGAGATGCCCCACCCGAACCAATACATGCTCATGTACCTGCCGCGCAGGTCGGAAGGCGAAACATCCGCCACGTACTTGCTGGCGACCGGCACGAGCATCAACTCGCCGAAGGTCAGGATGACCATGCTGAGCCAGAAGCCCCAAAAGCCCGTCATGAGGGCGACGCTGCCCGTTCCGACCGCATAGATGAGCATGCCCGCCGCGACGACAGGCAGCGCTTTGAATTTGCGCGTGACTTGTGTGATCGCATACTGAATGAAAACGCACATGAAGGCGTTGGTGGTCGGTATCCAGCCGTAGAGCGATTCCGGCACACCGAAATTGGTTTTGGCGTACACAGGCATCAGGATCCATAACAGTGAAGGGGCGATGAGACCCAAGCCAATGAGCGCGACGAATGCCATGTATGCCTTGTCTTTGAAGACGCGCGCATACCCGCCGCGACGTTGCGCCTCATTCTCCGCTCCCGCCTGTTTCTCGGACGATGAGCCTTTCGCTGCGCTGACATGTTTCTCCAGCGTCTCGCGTGCGAGGACGAATATCAGCAGGCTGTAGATAATGAAACCCGCCGCCGCGCCGTAAAATGCCAGGTCGTACGAAGTGGATGCAAGAAATCCTCCTATGGCAGGACCCATGCCAAACGCGGCATTGTGAGCGATGCGGTTAAGGGCGTACGCATCGGTACGCTTTTCGGGCGGAATGATATCCGCCAGCATGGCATCCGAACCGACTTGATACAGAGGGTTCGATAAGCCGATCAGGATCATCAATCCGAAGAAGTGCGGATAGGTCTCCGCATGCATTAGGAGATAATAAGCAACGCCGTTGCCGGCAAGGCTGAAGACCATCACCGCTTTGCGTCCGATGCGGTCGGAAAGTGTGCCCGCTAAAAAGGAGGAGAACAAGCCTGTGCCCGCATTGACGGAAATGAGCGCAGCGACGGTGCTGAGCGGCATATCCAGCTTTCCGCTGACGTAGATCAGCATGAAGGGCCAGATCATGCTTCCGCCGGCTGTGCTGATGACCATTCCCACGGTCATCAGCCAGTATTGCTTGGGGTAAGTGTGATAGAGTAGTTTTATCTTCGAGAACATGGAGATGGTGAGTTTAACATAAAAAGCGGACGAAGAATTGCCTTCGTCCGCTTTTGTGCGAGGGG
>CAYPHR010000399.1:0-2221 GCA_964410375.1 uncultured Anaerolinea sp.
CCGCGTCCCCGCCAGCCTGATTGTAAGAACCCGTTTACGGATTGACGATGCGGATGTTGCTTATCAACAGTGAGTATCCGCCCATTGGTGGCGGGGCGGGAAATGCCAGTGCGCACCTTGCCCAACTCTTTGTCCTGCTTGGTCATGAAGTAGTGGTGGTGACCGCACATTTTCACGGTCAGCAGAAATTTGAAGTTCAAGACGGCGTGACCATTCATCGCGTTCCTGCCCTGCGCCGTAGACAGGACCGTTCATCGGCATTGGAACAACTGGCTTTTATCGTTTCAGCATCCATCCATAGCCTGCAACTGGTTCGACGCTTCAAGCCGGATGCCACGTTAGCATTTTTTGGTGTGCCGTCCGGCGCAGTAGCGTGGATATTGAAGAAGTTTTTTGGAATTCCGTATATTGTCTCTTTGCGGGGTGGCGATGTGCCCGGCTTCCGTCCGTATGATTTCAAGACGTTTCACAAACTGCTCGGTCCGTTTTTGCGGATCATCTGGCGCGACGCTTCGCGCGTGATCGCCAACAGCCGCGGGCTGCGCGATCTGGCTCTCGCCTTCGACCCCGCTATGGACATCCCCATCATCCCGAACGGCGTGGATGTGACTCAATATAAGGCGCATGACCACGACTGGTCGCCGCCGCAACTATTGTTCACCGGACGCATCGTCCATCAGAAGGGTTTGGATCTTGGACTACGGGCACTCTCCCAACTGACAGATTTGGACTCGAACTGGCATATTGCAGGCGACGGTCCGCAATTGGACGCACTGCACACTCTCGCAAAAGACCTTGGCATTGCTGATCGCGTCATCTTCCTCGGCTGGCAGTCCCGCGCGGATCTGGCAAAGTGGTATCATCAATCGAATGTTTTCCTGTTCCCGTCCCGCCATGAAGGGATGCCGAACGCCGTACTCGAAGCCATGGCAAGCGGACTTCCCGTCGTGGCGACCCGCATCGCCGGCAGTGAAGAACTCGTCTTGGACGGTGAGACAGGCATTCTTGTATCTTCCGAGAATGTGGATGAATTACGCGATGCCTTGCGCAAGATGTTGTCCGCCCCTGAGTTACGAAAGAGCATGGGCGTCGCTTCCCGCCGGCGCGTGGAACAAAGTTATTCATGGCAAAAAGTGGCTGAGCAATATCAATCCTTTTTGAAAGAACTTTCCAGGCATTGACCCTTTAGAATCGAAGGAATCTTATGTGCGGAATTTGCGGTATTTCCCATTCGGACAATCGAAAACCCGAGCGTGCCATGCTCGAAAAAATGAACGCATCCATCGCCCATCGTGGACCGGACAGCGACGGCTTTCACATCGACGCAGGAGTGGGGCTTGCCATGCGCCGCCTCGCCATCATCGATGTAAGCGGCGGCGACCAACCCATTGCCAACGAAACCGAATCCGTTTGGATCGTCTTCAACGGCGAATGTTACAACTATCCCGAAATGCGAGCCGAACTTGAAAGGCGCGGTCATCACTTTACGACCAAGACCGACACCGAGTGCATTGTCCATTTTTACGAAGATGAAGGCATCGACTGTGTCAAACGTTTGCGCGGCATGTTTGCCTTCGCATTGTGGGATGAAAACAAAAAACGTCTGCTTCTCGCGCGTGACCGCCTTGGCAAGAAGCCGATGTATTACACCGTGCAGAACGGCACGCTCTACTTCGGCTCGGAACTCAGCGCCGTCCTCACTGCGCTTCCGCACAAGCCCGAGATTAATCTCGAAGCGCTCGACCTGTATCTCAGCCTGCAATACGTCCCCGACCCGCTCACCATTTATCAGGGCATCCGTAAACTTCCCCCCGCACACACATTGGTCTGGGAGAATGGGCAGATCCATCTTCAACGCTATTGGGATTACACCTACCAACCCAAATGGACTGCATCCGAAGATGAACTCATTGAAGAACTGCGCGCCCGCCTGCGCGAAGCTGTGAAGATGCGCCTGTTGAGTGAACGTCCGCTGGGGGCGCATTTGAGCGGCGGCATTGATTCAAGCATCATCGTTGCACTCATGTCCGAGTTTGCCAGCGGACCCGTCAAAACGTTCTCGGCGGGATTTGAGGAGCAGAATTTCACCGAACTACCCTACGCCCGCGCTGTTGCCGAAAAATACGCTACTGACCATCACGAATTCACGCTCACGTATGGCGACATCCCCGCCACGCTCGAAAAGATCGCTTGTCACTTCGGTGAGCCGTTCGCGGACGCT
>CAYPHR010000400.1:0-2183 GCA_964410375.1 uncultured Anaerolinea sp.
ACCCTTGAGTACGCGGTCAGGATCATGTCACAGATCGCTCCGGCGTTGGACGCCGTGCACGCGCAAGGCGTTGTCCATCGCGACCTGAAGCCGGGAAACATCCTGCTGGATGGGTTCGGCAATCCAGCCATTTCCGATTTCGGGATCGCCCACCTTACCGCATCCACCACCGACCTGACAGGCAGCGCCATCATCGGGACGCCGTCGTATATGAGTCCGGAGCAGGTGCGCAGCGATCCGAATCTGGATGGACGCAGCGACATCTATGCGTTGGGCGTGATCCTGTTCGAGATGCTTGCCGGGCGGGGTCCCTTCCAAGCGGAAACACCATTGAGCGTGGCGCTGAAACACCTGACCGATTCAATCCCTCCCATCCACTCCTTCCGCCCAGATCTGCCAATGGAACTTGAGGCGGTACTGAATAAAGCCATGGCAAAAGACCCCGAGATGCGTTATGCAACCGCATCCGAACTGGTGTTCGAACTGCAGGAAGTATTTGACAACTACAAGGCGGGCAAAACCACCGCGCCAAACAAAGGGACGATCCCCTCCAGCGACAATGATGCCACCGAAATTGATACCGGCGACGATTCGTCACTGCTGGCGGCGTACCCGCCTGCTTCGCCTCGATCTGACCCGCAAATTGCCTCTGGTCCGTCATCATCTTCATCCCCTTCATATTCAAAAACGCCTCAACCAAAACGGTCCCGCATTGGATTTCCACAGATCATTCTTGGCGCAGCCATCGGATTGATCGCACTCTTCATTTGCGGCTCCGCCGGCTTGCTCGGAACCTGGTTCCAATTCGTCAGACCAAACTTCTCCGCAAGTCAGGAGGCGACCGCCATTCCAACCGCCACTGAGACAGTAGAAACCATCCTGTTCACAGACGACTTCTCCGACCCGGCAAGCGGCTGGCCCATTCTGCAGAACGATCAGGGACGTTACAGCTATCAACAAGATGGATACCACATTGCGGTTGACCAAATGGATGCGGTAATCTGGGCGAAGACCAGCAGGAGCGATGGCAATGTCAGCCTGTACGTGGATGCCAGACCGGTTAATAGTTTAAGTGGATATTATGGTCTGCTTTGCCGAATCCAGGATGACCAGAATTTTTATTATTTCCTGGTACAGTCCAACGGGAGCTACACCATGGGGAAATACAAGAATTCCGAATTCCAGCCCTTCTTCACAGATGGATGGCGGCAAAGCAACGCCGTTCAACAGGGTGTCCAAACCAACCGCCTGAAAGCGGACTGCATGGGAAACACGCTGCGGTTATATGTGAACGGCACACTGCTCGCCGAAATAACCGATAATGAATTCGGTTCAGGTCTCAGCGGAATCGTCGCTGCATCGCTGGACGTCCAAAGTTTTGAAGTGATATTCAACAATTTTCTGATCACGGCTCCAAGCCAGTGATTGCAGGCTACAGGATTACACCATGACCGATTTTGGCAAATTGATCCTCAGCAAAGCGGATGGTCTCCATCAGGAGTTCATTCTTAACAAACCGCTTGTGACGCTGGGGAGGGCAACAACCAACGACATTGTACTCATGCAGGGACGTGTCTCGCGCACCCACGCGCAGATCCAATGTTCGCAGGAAGGCATCACGCTGACCGACCTGAATTCCGTTAATGGGGTGTGGATCAACGGACAGAAAGTACAGGAAACCGAACTTCGACCCGGCGACAAGATCGGCATCAGCGATTGTATTCTTCAGTACCTTCCTCCGGCGGATGACGCCCGCGAAGAAGCGACCTTGATTAACTCGGAAAAAGAGCTTGAGCTTACTCTTGCCCAAATGACCGTGCCGATCTCATTGAACGAGACATCCCTGCCGCGGCTGGTTGTCCATGCCCCAGACCGAACCTGGGAAGTTCCACTGACCGGTGATGACTGCACGATCGGCAGGGCGTCCAGCAACAATCTGGCGCTGGATTACTTGAAAACATCGCGCAGCCATGCCCGCATCGAACGAAAAGGCAGCGACTTTATTTTGCGCGACCTTCAAAGCACGAACGGTACATATATTCATGACGAACGCATAGAACAGCGCATGCTAAAAAACGGCGATACCTTCCGAATCGGTCCAACCCGCATTGTGTTCAAAAGCGGTTTTTCACAGGAGGAAATGACCATCGTCGGCGGTCTCGACCTTCGCCGGCAATCCGGAT
>CAYPHR010000401.1:0-2144 GCA_964410375.1 uncultured Anaerolinea sp.
GCGGGGCCGGTGCTGCTGGAACCGATCATGGACCTGAGGGTCATTGTGCCGGAAGCGATGATGGGCGACATCATGGGCGACCTGAACTCCCGGCGCGGGCGCGTTCAGGGCATGGACACGGACGCGGGCCGCAGCGTCGTCAACGCGCAGGTCCCGCTGGCGGAGGTGCTGCGCTATGGCAACGACCTGCGCTCAATGACGGGCGGGCGCGGCATCTACACCCTGACGTTCAGCCACTATGAGCAGGTCCCGGCCCACCTGATGCAGGCGATCATTGACGCCAACAAGGCCAAAGCCGAGGCCTGAGCCGCGCCGCGAACAACCTGCGAACACAAAACAGCGCCCCGGCCATGTGCCGGGGCGCTGTCGGTCAGGCCACACAGAGCCGCGCGGGTTTTACAGGCTGTCGGTTTCGATATTCGCCGCCACGAAACCCACTTCTTCCGCTGAGCCCGCGCCCACCCCGGCGATCTCCAGCACCCGCTGGCGGTCAATGACCTCAGTCACCAGCAGTTCCTGCGCCAGCGTGTTGAGCTTGTCGTAGTTTTCCCGCAGCAGGTGCAGCGCCCGCTTGTACGCTTCCTCGACCAGCCGCTTGACCTCGCTGTCAATAATGGCGGCGGTGTCCTCGCTGTAGTGGCGTTCCTGCGCCAGCGTGTAGCCCAGGAAAGGCTGCGTTTCTTCATCGCCGAAGTTCAGCGGGCCGATCACCTCGCTCATGCCAAACTGTTTGACCATGCGCCGCGCCAGCTCGGTGACGCGCTGGAGGTCGTTGCTGGCCCCGGTCGTGATCTCGCCCAGGGCCACTTCCTCCGCTGCGCGCCCGCCCAGCAGCACCAGCATGCGCGCTTCCAGGTAGCCGAACGAGTAATTGCGGCGGTCGTCATCAGGAAGCTGCGCCGTGATGCCGAGCGCCTGCCCGCGCGGCACAATCGTCACCTTGAACACCGGGTCAGCGTGGGGCGTGAGCGCCGCCACCAGCGCGTGCCCGGCCTCGTGATAGGCCACGACCTTGCGCTCGTGTTCGTTAGCCAGCGGCGGGCTTTTCAGGCCCAGCACGATGCGCTCGAAGGCCTCAAAGAAGCTGGCCATGTTGATGCGCTTCTGGCCCATGCGCGCAGCGTTGAGCGCGGCCTCGTTGGCCAGGTTGGCCAGGTCCGCGCCGGAAAAGCCGATGGTGGCGCGCGACAGCTCCACCAGGTCCACATCCTCGGCCAGCGGCTTGCCGCGCGTGTGAATTTTGAGGATGTCGGCGCGCCCGCTGCGGTCCGGCAGGCTCATCGTCACCTGGCGGTCGAAGCGGCCGGGGCGCAGCAGCGCCGGGTCCAGCACGTCGGCGCGGTTGGTGGCCGCCATGACGATCACCGTCTCCGACTGGTCGAAGCCGTCCATTTCCGACAGCATCTGGTTGAGCGTCTGCTCGCGCTCGTCGTGCCCGCCGCCCAGGCCAGCGCCGCGCCGGCGGCCGACAGCGTCAATTTCGTCAATAAAGACGATGCTGGGGGCGTTCTCTTTGGCGCGCTTGAACAGGTCGCGCACGCGCGACGCGCCCACGCCCACGAACATTTCGACAAACTCGGACGCGGCCAGGCTGAAAAAGGCGACCTTCGCCTCGCCGGCCACCGCGCGCGCGATCAGCGTCTTGCCCGTGCCGGGCGGGCCGATCAGCAGCACGCCGCGCGGGATGCGCGCGCCCAGCGCCACATACTTATCCGGCTCCCTGAGGAAGTCCACGATTTCGACCAGTTCGGCTTTGGCGGCGTCCTGGCCAGCCACATCGGTGAACGTGATCTGCGGGCGCTCAGCGTCGTACTGGCGCGCCTGCGAACGGCCAAAGCTGAACACGTTGCCCATCTGCCCCTGCGACCGGCGCGCCGTCCACAGGAAGAACAACAGCAGCAGCAGGATAGGGCCGAAGTTCAGCAGAAACAGCAGAACAGAGGATGTCTCAACCGGCTGGTAGGTGATGACCGCCCCGCCCTGGCGCAGCGCCGTCAGCAGGTTTTCGTCGGTGTCCGGCACGTTGGCGGTAAAGGTGGAGGATGTGCGCGTCGTCTGAGTCTGCGCGGCGGCAGAGCCGGCCTCCGGCCTGGTGGGTCCGGTCCGGGATCTGCGCCCAGTCGTCGCGATCGCCGAAGAGCTGG
>CAYPHR010000402.1:0-2134 GCA_964410375.1 uncultured Anaerolinea sp.
TTCGTTTATTCCAATTTCCCCGGCGAGCAAAAGCGTCCGACCAAAAGAATGGATAAAAAGAAAAAGCCAAAAACCAAGTAATAAAGAGATGACGGAGGATCCTCCGTCATCTCTTTATTACCAGCTATTTCACCCGCACAAAACGCCGCTTGCCGACCTGCAGCACGCCGGGATGCGGGAAAGGAGCATCACCGCGCTCCAGCACTTCACCGTCCAAGCGAACGCCTTTCTGATCGATCAAGCCTCGCGCCTTGCTCTTACTCTCGGCAAGTTTCGCCGCCAGAATCACGTCCACCACGGTTTGACCGGCTTGGAGTTCATATTCGGGTATTTCATCCGGAATTTCTTTCTGCTGGAAGGTCTTGACGAAATTCTCCCGCGCCGCTTCCGCCTCAGCGCTCGTGTAAAAGATGCTGGTGATCTCCTGCGCCATATTCATCTTCGCATCGCGCGGATGAAGCGCTCCGGAAGCCAGATCCGCTTCGATCTTCGCGATCTCCTGCGGACTCCAGCGGGTGACAAGGCGCATGTAAATCCCCATCGCCGAATCCGGCACCGACATCAACTTCCCGAACATATCGTTCGCGCCGGTGTTGATCGGCACGATATTTCCTGTCGACTTGGACATGCGCTGAACGCCGTCAGTGCCGGGCAGAATTCCGGTAATGATCCCCACCAAAGGCTTTTGACCGAGCGCTTCTTGAAGTTTGCGCCCCGCCACGATGATGTTGAACAGTTGATCCGAGCCGCCCACTTGAACATCGGTATGCATTGCAACTGCATCGTATCCCTGCATCAACGCATAGAACGTTTCATGCAGGTAGATCGGCTCACCTTTTTCAAGACGATTGGCAAAATTATCACGCGCCAAAAATTGCTGGACAGTAAAGTTTTGCCCGAGGCGAATCAAACCCACCAGGTTCAGTTCGGAAAGCCACTCGCCGTTATAGCGGACCTTCGTCTTCTGGCGGTCCAATACACGGAAAGCCTGTTCGGCGTAGGTCTTTGCATTTTCAGCAACCTGTCCCTCGGTCAGGATGGGACGCGCCTTGTTCTTATCCGAAGGATCGCCTACCAGTGCCGTGTAACTCCCAATCAGGAAAGTCACTTCATGTCCCAGATCCTGGAACTGGCGCAATTTTCTCATCGAAATTGTATGCCCTAAATGCAGGTCTGTGGACGTAGGGTCATAGCCGCAATACACGCGCAAAGGACGGCTTTCCTTCTGTGCGGTTAACAAACGCTCGCGCAATTCCGCCGACATGGCTTTTTGCAGTTCCGCATCGCCGTAATCGGTGCCCTGCATCAACAGGTCAACTTGTTCATCGATATTCATGAATCCTCCTGAAAAGAAAGGTGATGTTCTCCGTCTAAAAATTTCCAAACAAAAACGCGCCCGCGATGATGAGGGGCGCGTTGAATGCACACCATCGCAGGTTTCTACGGGTGGGCGTAATAATAGGTGGTGAAGGTCTTTTCAGACATGCGGCTATTATACAACAAGAATTTTACTGCGACAAACTGAACGGAAACGTCCACGGACCGTTCACAGTGTAGTATTCATCGCTGTACACGATCTGCTCCGCCTGCTCCCGCGACATTTCCGGAGGCACACTGACGATCTCCATCGTCAATACGCCGTTCACATCCACGCAATCCAGCACAATTCCGATGCCGCGTTCCTGCATGGATTGCTGGATCTTCGGCATATACACGGAGCAATACTCGCCTTCGCGCGGAGTCGTCGCGATCGAATGGATCACAATGGTCGCATTGGAAAGATCCGCATCAGGCGGGACGACAAACGTCAACGTATCACAACGAAAACCGGGGACGCCTTCCGCAGGCTCCTGTAAACTTACCAGTGTGGTGCCATACTCCTGCATTACTGTCTCACCATAGGTCAAACTCGCCGACCAGATCGACCAATCCGATGTATCAGGCAGTGTAAAGCAAACGTCCGCGTTCACGCTCTTCCCCTCCACCCACACACGCTCCATGCGTACATCGATCCCGCTTGCCGCCTGATTCGGCACAGCCAGCGCCACCTCTGCGGTCGGGTAGGATTCATCAATATACGCAGTGGCAGTTGGCAATAATTGCGGCAGGACCACCTGCTGTTGCGCGGACGGCG
>CAYPHR010000403.1:0-2127 GCA_964410375.1 uncultured Anaerolinea sp.
AAATGATGCCGCGCGCCACGTATTCCTATCCACAGGTGGCTTCGTTTGGTCTGACCGAAGCGCAAGCCAAGGAGCGTGGATATGAGGTCAAGATTGGGCGCTTCCCCTTCCAGCCGAACGGCAAGGCGCTTGGACTTGGCGATTACGCGGGCTTTGTCAAGATCGTTGTGGATGCGAAGTACGGCGAGATCCTTGGCGCGCACATGATCGGTCCTGAAGTAACCGAATTGCTGCCCGAACTGACGCTGGCGCGTATGATGGAACTGACCCCGCACGAGATCGCGCGCAACGTCCATGCACACCCAACGCTCTCCGAAGCCATCATGGAAGCTGCGCACGGCGCAAGCGGTTCACCCATCCATATCTAATCCAACCATCAGATTCCGAGGCAAAAAAGCCTCGGAATCTTTTTTATCTTAATTATTTGTCTAGTCAACTTGAAATTTATGACAAACTGTGCTATTAACAGTCGAATCTATTCCATCAAGAAGGTTGCAGTATATGCATCGAGAACGAGTATCAGAAAACGTCTACTGGTTTCAAAGTGAGATCTACGCGCAAGTCACAGCAGGTGTGGTCGTCGGTCCGCAATGGGCGGTCGTCATCGACACCCTGGCGCTCCCCGAAGAAACGCTTGGCATGCGCGAATTCATCGAGCACGAACTGGGCGTACAGGTTCAGTATGTCATCAACACCCACTATCACGCCGACCATTCCTGGGGAAATTGTTTCTTCCCCGGCGCAACTGTCATTGGTCATGCAAATTGCCGCGACTATCTCATCGATAACGGGATCCCATCTTTGGATGACGCCCGCAAACAGAATCCGAATCTGCGACAAGTAAAGATCGTTCCTCCTCACCTGACATTTGATTCCGGTGAAATGGCTCTTCGCGTCGGGAAGAAGAATCTCATTATCTCCCCCTCCTTCGGTCACAGCAACGATGGCATCTCCGTGCTGGTCGAGGAAGACCGCGTCCTGTTCGCGGGTGACGCCTTCATGCCTCTCCCCTACATCGTGGATGGCGACATCGATGACCTGCTCGCCTCGGTAAAAAAGATCGGGAAGATGGGGCTGGAAAACATCATCCAGGGTCATGGCGATATCATCCTGCGCGGCGAGATCGATGCGGCGGTCAAGGAAAACCTGAACTACCTGACGAACATCAAAAAGGCGGTCAAATCCGCTGGCAAGCGCAAGAATGCGGAAGAACAGCTCGAAGCGATCACCATTGAAGATTGCGGAAAGAGCCGCGTCTATCTGGGGGGCTTGGCAGAGACCCTGCACCGAAGGAATCTGCGCGCGCTTCACCGCCAGATGCACGGCGAATAAGGAAATTTTATATATGAAATGACCAAAATGTTGCAGAGCGTATGGATGCCTGCAACATTTTGTGTTAGACGCACTTCATCAAACACACATCAAGGAAAATCTTAAAATGTCAATTTTGACTGTGGCAACTTTTGTGGCAGGTCTTGTAATCCTCATTTTGGGCGCGGAATGGCTGGTGCGCGGCGCTTCGCGCATTGCCGCGTGGGCGGGAATTTCGCCGCTTGTGATCGGTTTGACCGTGGTGGCATTTGGAACCAGCGCTCCCGAACTGGCAATCAACGTCCAATCCACACTGGCAGGGGAGCCCGATATCGCAATAGGCAATGTGGTCGGCAGCAATATTGCCAATATCCTGCTTATCCTGGGTCTTTCCGCTGCGATTGCCGCACCGCTGATGGTGCAACAGCAGGTGGTACGGCAGGACGTGCCCATCATGATCGGCGCGTCCATCGTCACCTATTTTTTTGCGCGCGACGGTTTGATCAGCACTCTTGAAGGCTTCATTCTGTTCTTCGCCCTGTTATTCTACGTCTGGTTCCTCGTCCGGCAGAGTCGCAAAGAAAGCCGTGAAGTGGAACAGGAGTACGAACAGGAATATGCGCCGCACGAGGTCAAAAGCCTGCGAAACTGGCTTATCAACATCGGGCTGGTCGTGGTGGGTTTGATCCTGCTGGTGATTGGTGCGCAATGGATGGTGGACAGCGCCGTGATGGTTGCCGTTTGGCTGGGTGTCAGTGAACTGGTCATCGGCTTGACTGTCGTGGCAGTCGGCACATCCCTGCCGGAACTAGCTAC
>CAYPHR010000404.1:0-2088 GCA_964410375.1 uncultured Anaerolinea sp.
CCTACGACACCCGCGTCCAGCAGGCACATGACCCAAAACTTGGCTATCTCTCCTCCGCGCTGATGGGCGTCTTTTTCTCAGCGGGATGGTCTCCCTGTGTAGGACCCGTTCTCGGCGCGATCCTGACGCTGGCTGTCAACGGCGGATCGGTCTCCCAAGGCGCCACGCTTCTCTCCTTCTACTCGGCTGGTCTCGCCATCCCATTCCTGATCGCCGCCCTCGGCATCGGCTGGGTGAGCACCATCCTGAGGAAATATAACAAGGTCATGCGCTACGTGGAAATTGCCATGGGTGTCATCCTCGTCATCGTCGGCATCATGCTCTTCACCGGCATCTTCGAACTCATCGCCCAACAGGGACAATTCTTCTGGATCGACTTCGGCATTTAGCCGCAACAAACTGAAATCTTCCGCGTCCCGCACGGACATCCCTGCGGGACGCAATCTATTATAGAAAGAAAACAGGACGCCTTCATGCTCAATGTGACCCTCTACACCCGAAAAGACTGCAAACTGTGCGACGAAGTCAAAGCCGACCTGAACGCGCTTCAGGAGAAATATCCGCATCGCCTCGTGGAAGTGGATATTGACACCGACTCCGCGTTGAAGGAAAAATTCGGGCAGATCATCCCCGTTGTTGAAGTCGGTCCCTACAGCCTGAAAGCTCCCATCACGCGCCAGAAACTACAAATGACCCTCGGTGCCGCCTCCGACCGCGTCAACCAACTCGAACAACTGAACGACCCTGTTTACAAATATAAGACCCAAAAATCACAAACAGTCACCACCGGTGACCGCGTCTCGTTCTGGATCGCGCGCCGCTACCTGCTGATGCTCAATCTGTTCATGCTGATCTATGTCGGTCTGCCTTTCCTCGCCCCCACCCTGATGAAGGTCGGCGCGGAAGCCCCGGCGAGCCTCATCTACCGTATCTACAAACCGCTTTGTCATCAGTTCGGCTTTCGCTCCTTTTTCCTTTTTGGCGAACAGCCTTTTTATCCGCTGGCGGAAGCGGGCGTGACAGGTTACAAGACCTATGAGGAAGTTACCGGCATTGCCAACCTGGGCGACCCATACAGCATGACCCGCTTTGAAGCCCGCAACCACGTCGGTGACGAGATCATGGGCTACAAAGTGGCATTGTGCGAACGCGACATCGCCATCTACCTCGCGCTTCTGGGGTTCGGCGTGATCTTTGGCATAACCGGACGCCGTTTCAAATCCCTGCATTGGATGCTCTGGCTGGTCATCGGTCTGGGTCCCATCGGCTTGGACGGCTTCTCGCAGCTCTTCAGTCAATTCGAATGGGAATGGCTGAATTCCCTCATCCCATATCGTGAAAGCACGCCCTTCCTGCGCACGCTCACCGGCGCGTTGTTCGGTTTTGCCACCGCCTGGTTCGCCTATCCCAACATCGAAGAATCCATGAGCGAAACGCGCCAGTATTACATCAAAAAATTCGCCGTCAAACAGGCTTCCGAATAATGCCGTTCTATGAACAGAACGAACTGCGTTATTACCAGTTCGACATTTTCCCGAAGAACATTCTCAACGCCGTTCTGACCCGGCGTGGCGGGGTCAGCCCACAGCCGTGGAGTTCGCTCAATCTCGGCGGATCGGTGGGGGATGACGCCGACCATGTGGCGCAGAACCGCGTACGCGTGTTCGAAGCGCTTGGACGTAAACCCGCCTCCATCCACGACGTATGGCTGGTCCACGGCACGGACATAGTCTACGCCGACGCCCCGCGTGTGCCCGGTGTACCTTCCGAGAAAGCGGACATCCTCTTCACCGACAATCCCGAAGTCTCGCTCTTCATGCGTTTCGCGGACTGTGTTCCGCTTTTGTTCCACGACCCGGAGAAACACGTCATTGGCATTGCCCACGCAGGCTGGATGGGCACATTACAAGGCGTGGCGGGCAAAGCCATTCGGGGCATGCAAGAGCGATACGGCAGCAATCCTGCGGATGTAGTGATCGGTATCGGTCCATCGATCGGCGTGGACCATTATGAGGTGGGAGAGGAAGTCGCGGCGAAATTTCAGGAGAAATATCCTGAACATGCGGAGGGAATCCTTCAGCGCAGGAA
>CAYPHR010000405.1:0-1027 GCA_964410375.1 uncultured Anaerolinea sp.
TATAAAGGAATGGCTCCTTCCGTTATGGCATCGGAGTGACCAGTTGAAAGTAGTTGCCGTCTGGGTCAGCCAGTGTGGCGTTTCTTAATTCACGAGTGAGTGAGTCACGACAAATCTGCCTTTTCCACATCGGCACGATGTCTGTAGTCTCGTGCCGATGATCTATCCGTACCAGTCCAACACTCGCAAGGCGCGCAACGTGTTCCAGCGGCTCGGCTGCCCCTCGACCACGCCGGGCTCGGCGACCACTTCCTCGGGGTGGACGATGCCCAGCGCCCAACGGCCGGACTCGTCGCGCTTCGATGCGATGATCTCGATCGCTTCTTTCATCCGCGGATCCGGCTCGACACCCGCCGCGCGCAGATAGTCCAACCCACGCAGAATGTCGTAGCGCCATCCGGCTGGGTAGGAGAACTGAGTCCAGGCCGGACCATCTTTGTGATCCTGCTTAATGGCTTCACCGGTCGACAGCCTTTTGAAAAGACGGCGTTCAAGCAGGTATTCCTGACCACGTTCGCGGGCAGCCTTCACTGCGGTCGAGCCGCCTGTTGCGCGCTCGAATTCCAGCAAACCCTCGAGCACGTCGATGGTGGTGTGGAAGGAGCCGCGGGTAGAACCTTGTTCCTGGTCGCAGTTCCAGCCACCATCCGCCATCTGCTCACCCAACAGCCGCTCGACGATGGGCTGCACGTCTTCGCCAAAGTACGCGCCGATGGTGACCACGCGTCCGTTGATGCACGGCTCCACCTCGCCCTCGAAGAAAGGCTTGTGCCACCAGCTGATGTCCTCGTCTTTGGGCAGATCTTCTTCGGGGATGTTCATTAGCCATTGCACGTTCTTGCGCACGCGGGCGACCGCCGTTTTGGCTTGTTCGCTGGCGGGGTCGAGCCCCATGTCGCGCAATAGCAGCAAGGTGCGCAGGGGAGTGTATTCGGGAAGGCGAGCGTTCCCTCCAGGCCAGATGCCTCCTTCGGTTTGGGCAGTAAGCAGCGCCGCGCCCCAGCCTTCAGTGGCAACCTTGGCGCGT
>CAYPHR010000405.1:1037-2057 GCA_964410375.1 uncultured Anaerolinea sp.
TTCGGCGGCGACTTCGGCAGCGGGTGCGCGCTGCAGGTCGCGCAATGCCTGCCAGCGGATCGAAGGGTCAGAATCAAGCAGCCACTGTATGACCGATTTGTCTAGTTTGGTTGAATTGGTTGTCATCTGTTAGTTCTCCTTCTGTTGTGAAAAAACGCCGCTCAAGTAAAGGTTGCTGCAATATTTTTGTTAGTAACATACTCACGTCGGAGGGATATTTTGATTGAGACGGAAGAGGTTATCGGGATCGTATTTCGCCTTGACCTTGCGCAGCCGCTCCCATGTCGCGCCCGGGTATGCCGCGCGGATGTGCGCTTCGCCTTCATCACCGACGAAATTCACATACATGCCCTTGTCACTTTGCTGCAGCGAGGCAAAGAATTCGGCGACCCATTCCTCGTGGCTTTCCTTCTCTTCAGGCTTTTCATACAACGCGGCAAGGTTCGCCATGATCTTCGATTGACGATGGGCGAAAGCGGTCGCATCCACGGGGATACGCGCCATCGCGCCTCCCAATACCCGTAACTGGGTCACCGCCATTGAACCGGTCGAACGCTGCAAGCGTTCCAGGATCATTTCCGCGTCGGCGCGGGTGACATGATCAAGGAACATCGTCCGTGCGGCGGCGATGGGATGATAATCACCATCTTCCTCGGGCGGATACATCTCCGGGTAGCGCATCGGGCGCAGCATGTCGGCGTACGGCGTGGCAAGCGCACGGAATGGAGCCACAATCTTCTCACCCTCCGCAGGGTCGCCTGCATACACCATCAGTGCCATGATGATCGGTTTGCCGATCACATCTTCAGGCAGGAACGGCATGGGCGGCGCGGTCATCACATTCAAAATGGCGGACAATTCTTCGGGAGCAGATTCAGCTTCGGCGATGAAAGAAGCGATCGTGTCCGCTGTGGCAGGCAGGAACAGCATCCCGCCGAGTACCATATCCACTTCATGCAATTGGAATTTGAAGCGTGTGGCAACGCCGAAGTTGCCGCCGCCGCCACGGATCGCCCAGAA
>CAYPHR010000406.1:0-2052 GCA_964410375.1 uncultured Anaerolinea sp.
CTGCGGGTCAGGCGGGGAGGGCGGCTGGTCTTGGAAGCGAATGAACTAAATGTCAAAAAGGGTGAGGTTCTGGCAGTGGTCGGACCGAATGGTTCTGGCAAAAGCACCATGCTGCTCACTCTTGCGCGCCTGCTCAAGCCTGAACACGGTGAAATCTGGTTCAACGGCAAACAGGCAGCGGCTGAGTCTGCGCTTCACTATCGGCGCCGCATCGGACTGGTCATGCAGGATCCGCTCCTGTTCGATATGTCCGTGCATGAGAATGTCGCATCCGGTTTGAAATTCCGCGGAGTTGCCAAACGGGAGATCGGACCGCGCGTCGAGAAATGGCTGGAGCAATTGGGGATCTCACATCTAGCTGGACGCCGCGCAAACGAACTTTCTGGCGGCGAGGGACAGCGCGTCAGCCTCGCGCGCGCGCTCGTACTGGACCCGGAACTGCTCCTGCTCGATGAGCCTTTTTCCGCGCTCGATTCCCCCACCCGCACGCGCCTGATCGACGACTTGGGGCGTATTCTCCCCGAAAATGGAGTGACAACGATCTTCATCACCCACGACATGGCTGAGGCGCGTAAACTCGGCAACCGCCTGGCGATTTTGCTGAATGGCAAGCTCATGCAAACCGGTACGCCGGACCAACTCGCCAGCCAACCGCTCAACCCCAACGTGGCGGATTTTCTGGGAATTTAACGGCATACGCCGCGTTCTCACGCGGCGTAGCCTTAAGACCAACTCAGAGGGAGGAGAGAGTTTGGAAGAGCAAATTCACGTTGCTCGATCACACAATATTGAGATCAGGGTTGGTTCCGCACAAGGCGCAGGCTGGCTTGTCCAGCATGTTGCACTCAAGAGCGTGGGAACAGCGGTGCGCAAGGATGCGCGGGGACTGTTCAGGCAGATGCTCAGCGGGGTACACCACTTCATTCTCGATGGCGACTTCCTGCCCCACATGCTCGCAGAATTTGATTTTTTCGACCTGCCAAATCTTTTCTGCCATATCTGCCTCCTTTACTCTGATGTCTCCAGTTTAAGAGAGAAACGCCTGTCATGCCAGTGACAGGCGTCACAAAGTTGTATGACAAAACGCTTATTTTGGATATGATGAGTCCTTATTTTTTGGCAAGGACATACATATTACCGGCGTCATTGACGAGATAGACCTCTCCCGATTCATCCTGCCCAAAGGATGTGATGCGGACATCCGCCTCGAACAGGACCTGAGACTGCCACTGACCATTCGAGAGGGTCAAACCCCAGATATTTCCGGAGCAATAATCGCCGTAAAAATACACTCCGTTCCACTCCGACAACACGCCTCGGTAGACGTATCCACCCGTAACCGAACATCCGAATTCCCGTCCATATTCCGCCACTGGCAGGATCATGGTGGGTTGTTGCGCGCCGCCGAATCGCTGGCTGCCCTCCATAACGCTCCAACCGAAGTTCGCTCCGCCGGGTGAGCCGGCTGGCAGGTAGTTGATCTCCTCCCAGCGGTTCTGCCCCACGTCGGCGATCCATAGGTCACCGGTTGCACGGTCAAAGGAAAAACGCCAGGGATTGCGAAGCCCGAACGCCCAGACCTCGTTACCAAAGGGATTGTCCGCTGGTATGGCGTACGGGTCGCCGTTGTCCACGTCAATGCGAACAAGCGTGGCAAGCAGGGTCTTGGGATCCTGTCCATGCTTGCCGGGGTCGCCGGCAGAGCCGCCGTCACCTACACCGATGTAGAGGTAACCATCCGGACCAAATGACATTCCACCGCCGTTGTGATTCTGGTAGGGTTGTTCGATGCCCAGCAGGAATTTTTCACTGTTCGGGTCTGCGGAATTGCCGCTGGCGCGAAAACGCGAAATGCGGGTATTCCCGTCCGCGCCGATGTAATTGACGTAGAAATAGCCGTTCTGTTCATAATTCGGGTGGAATGCCAAACCCAGCAACCCCGTCTCAAAGCCGCTGTTGTTCACACGGTCGGTGATGTTCAAGAACGGCGGGTTGATGATCTGACCGTTCTGGAAAATGCGGATGACGCCGGCTTTTTCGACAACGAACAGC
>CAYPHR010000407.1:0-2037 GCA_964410375.1 uncultured Anaerolinea sp.
GGCGTGTTCGATCCGCAACGATTAAAGCGCGCGGCGAAAAACATCCTTTTGATGATAATCGTCGCTATCGTGGTTTTCCTTCCGCTCGCATGGTATTACATCCGCTACCCGGCGCAGTATTTTGCCCCGCTGGAGAGGGTCAGCATCCTCGGCGAATGGATGGAAAATGAGATCCTGATCACAGGCTTGCCCGCCTGGCGCATCCTGCTGAAACAGCTTTTACTTGGCATCCAGGCTTTTACCTATATCCCCTTACAGCACTGGTATCGCCCGGAAGTGCCGCTAATGCGCGCATGGTATGCAGGCTTTTTCCTCCTGGGACTGGTTTATCTGATCTCGCGCCCAAAGGAAAGCAGGTCCATCTTCTTGTTCGTCTGGCTGGGAATTTACATTCTGCTGGGAGGATTGAGCGAATCCACACCTGCATCCCAGCGTTATGTAGCCGCTGCGCCGCTTTGCGCGCTGATCCTTGTGCATGGCTTGAGCGAAACCGCCATTTTGATCGAAAGGATGTGGCAAAGGTCACATCGTTATACAACAGCCGCCATACTTGCAATCGCGATCCTTATCGCGGCGGAAGATGTCAATTTTTATTTCAACAAATACACGCCACACACCTATCTCGCTTTAAGCGGCGGACCAGGTGAGATCGCACAGGAGATCTCAAATGACCTGCTTGAAAAACCGCAGGGAACACAGGCTTTCTTTTTCAAGAATTCAGTAATGGGGTATTATTCCATCCCCAGCATTCCCTACCTCGTGCCGCAGGTGACCGGCTTTGATGTCGAACATCCATGGGGTTCGCCGGATAACCCCACCCCTACATCCAATCATCTTGTATTTATATTTCTACCCGATAATATGGCTGATCTTTCGCTCATACAGGCCGAATACCCCGGCGGGACGCTCAGCGAAAAAATTGGAGCAAACGGGGATACGCTTTACTGGCTATACGAATACATTGACGCATAAATGAAAACCACCCTCTTCCACAAACACGGCGGACCGGAAGTCCTTGAATATACCGATTTCCCAACTCCTCAGCCCAAGCCCGGCGAGGCGCTTGTCCGTTTACGTGCCGCCGCGCTCAACCGCATGGACGTGATGGTGCGCAACGGCTGGCAGGGACTGAAGCTCGAACTCCCGCACATCAATGGCGCGGATGGCGCGGGCGAAGTTGCGGCTCTCGGAGACAATACCACAGGCGTGCAAGTCGGTGACCGTGTTGTCATCAATGCAAATCTAGGATGCGGGGAGTGCGAATTCTGCCTGAACAAGCAGGACAACATGTGCCGAAACTGGCACCTGCTCGGCGAGACGGTACGCGGCACTTACGCAGAATATGTCTGCGTGCCCGCCCGACAGTTATACAAACTGCCAGCGGATTTTGACTTCCACAAAGCCGCCGCATCCGCGTTGGTGTATCAGACGGCGTGGCATTCGCTGGTCAGACGCGGCGGGGTGAAGGCTGGAGAAACTGTGGCAGTTGTCGGTGCGGGAGGAGGCGTGAACTCCGCCAGCATCCAGATCGCAAAATATCTTGGCGCGCGTGTCATCGCGATCGGTTCGAGCATCCAAAAATTGGAACGCGCGCAGGCGCTCGGCGCGGATATCCTGATCGACCGCTCGAAAGAGGAGGACTGGTCAAAAGCGGTCTTTCTCGCCACCGAAAAACGCGGCGTGGATGTGGTGGTGGACAATGTCGGCACGACCTTCCCGCTGAGTTTACGCGCGCTTCGAAAAGGCGGACGGCTGCTGACGGTTGGGAACAGCGGCGCGCCGCGTTTTGAAATTGACAACCGTTACATGTTCGCGAAACATCTCTCGATCATCGGTTCCACCATGAGCACGCTGGAGGAATTTGCCGAGGTGATGGACTTGATCACGGCGGGCAAACTTCAGCCTGTAATCGACAAGACCTTCCCGTTGAAAGACGCCGCCGCCGCACAGGTACGCTTGTGGCACGGTGGGAATTTTGGCAAGATCACACTTGAAATTTAATAAGGAAAATGAACGGCGACATGCCGGAAACAATGA
>CAYPHR010000408.1:0-1970 GCA_964410375.1 uncultured Anaerolinea sp.
CGCAACAAGTAGAGTCTTCTCACCCCACGAGGTCGATCGAAGTGTCCCGATGCCGCCCGCGATCAATGAAAGCGCCAGCAATAGTTCCGCCGATATATGGAAACCAAATGCCCACGGAGTTGTCTGCAATTCAGGGACTGCGTCATTGACAAGGAAGAATATCCATTGCAGGATGATCATCCCGCCAACAATGATTCCGTACCATGATGAGAATTTCATTTTCACTCCACTTGCGCCAAAGCCGTAAGAAGCAAAACCAAAACGCCGCAGACCGCCATCACGTTGACATGACCCCGGAAGCGGGCGATTGCCTGCTCAGGGTTGTTCGAATTCATCATTGGACCGACATGCAGGATGGCGTTGTACCAAAACCCCAGTGCAATCATCGCCACGATCAAAATATGCTTGACCAGCATCAGAATGCCCCACAGATTGCCGAAGTCCATGAAGCCCAGATAGCCCGCATCGATCAACATCAAGTGGGTGCCTGTGACCATGAAGACGATCAACGATGCGTACATCCACGGGCGGCTGCGCTTGGAGATTTCGCTGAGGGCGGGTCCGTTCTTCGAGAGCACAGGGATGTAGATCCCTGCCAGCAAAAGATAATGCCCGATAAAGACGACAGTGGCGAGGGCGTGAAGCCAGACGGAGAGTGAAATTAGAAGTTGTGACATGGCTGTATTCCTTTTGGGTTCCGTACTTATACCTTTCGGAGAATGCCCGACAAAGTGACGTTAATCACGCTCATTGTCAGGAATCTCCTTATCCCGAGTCTATTGGATGAGAAGAAAAAACTCCCCCGCCGATGGAGGAGACTTTAACTGGTCATGTGGACAGGTCGGGGCATGGAGCGCGCCTCCCACGGGAACGGCGGGGATGCCTTCCATACGGTCACTTCAGCGTCCACTTCCTTTTGCCCGAATGCCCGCGCAACCGAGATGCGGTGATGCCCGTCACGCACGAAGTAAACGCCGCCCACCTGAACCAGCACAACCGGCGGCAGCGAGGTGCAGGATAAATAAAGCAGGGCAATATTGATCCAACGCTCACGCACACACTCGCTGAAAGGATGGAAGTCCGCGTCAAAATCTGCAGTCCTTCCCTCGCTGCCGATGATCCTGCCAATGCTCACGGTTCGAATACCCGAATACGATCCGCCCAGAAATTTGATCTGCTCCCTTAATGAATGCAGGTCGTACAATCTCCATGGCTGGGACAGAACCCTCTTCACGATCCGGATACATCTGCCTTTGAACAAAGACGACTTGAACAAATCGATCGCGGCAATATAGCGGTGCGCGTGAGGATTTCCCGACCGGCGTTCGGCCTGAATAAGCACCCGTTGATACAGATTGAGCTCGAACATTACGATCTCCTTGCCGCCTTCATTATAGGAATCCACTACAAAAAACTCCCCCGCCGGGAGGGGAGTTTTTGCCAGCCAAGTGGACAGGCGCTACAACGCCTTTTCCAACTCCTTCACTTCATCGCGCCAGCGGTAGACATGCTTCAAATTCTCATCGAGTTTCGCCCTGTCCTTTTCATAACCCTTCGCCAACTCCGCGAGATGCTCGTAGTACCCAGCCAGTTTATCGAGCGGCAACGACAGGATTGCGCCATCACCGCGCAGATTTTCATTCAAACGTTCCAAACTCGAAAGCCACTCCTCGACGGGCATCCCCGCCGTCTTTTTGAAATCACGGATGACCCATTGACGTTCGAACAGCGAGCGGCTCTTCCAGCCTTCGGATTGTTCTTTGAGAGTGACGAGCACCGCTTCACACAACGCCTGAGCCTGTTTCCGTTTTTCGGCATTGATCTCCACTGATACCTTTTCCGCTTCCGCGCTCCCAAAGTTGATGTCCGCCGCCTTCAACGCCTGCATGGACGAGACCTCCTGTCCTCGAAATTTCTGCGCGAACACGACTGATGCTGCAAACCCCGCACCCGCCTCTTCAACAGACAAC
>CAYPHR010000409.1:0-1955 GCA_964410375.1 uncultured Anaerolinea sp.
CAGCTGCCGCTGGATCTTCCCTTCCAGCGATGGCTTGGGCTGCGGGACATCCCCAGCCATCACACAATAACAGGCGTGCGGATGGGTTTCCAAAATCTGGTGCGCTGCATCCTCGGCGGGATATTTTTTGAAACCTATCTTTTCCAACTTGCGATATAACGAGAAACCGACCTGCACCCAGGCGGGACAGGCTTCCACTTTTGATGGTGTGCCTGAAACGGTAATGCCGCGTTCGCGCAGTTCATATTCCGCCATGCGGTATTCCGCCGCGCGGACCTTGTGCGGTGTGAGCATTTCCTTCTTCAGTTTATTGCGCACCAATCCGCGGTTGACGCTGGCTGGCGCGTTGACCGCCACCACCGCTGATTGCTGACCCGCGAGGAATGCGGTCACATCATCCAATTCGCCGTGCGCCAGCGCGACGAGATTCATCCCCTTGTCCAGCGCGGCATACGTGAAGGACTTTTGGGATGAGGTCGGGTCGATGCCTACAAATACAGAGTTGGTGAAAAACATAGTAAGATATGCCCAAACTGGAACAACAAAAAAAGAAGGAACTTTCCCCTATTTTACTTCCAAAACGGGCAATCCCCATCAAAGACTCAAAAAATGACCAGATTCCAACGCATTATCTTATATCTCCTTCTTCTCATCGCAGGCGGATCGTGGATCGTCCTGTCGGCTGAGACCGGGACATTCGCAGCCAGCGCGCCGGCTCCACAAAAAGGATTCATGGCGCCCGATTTCTCACTCAAAACGCCGACCGGCGAGACCTACACGCTCTCGGAATTGAAGGGGCAGGCTGTGCTGGTCAACCTGTGGGCGACGTGGTGTCCGCCCTGCCGCGCGGAAATGCCCGCCATCGAAAAAATGTACAACGAATACAAGGACCAGGGCTTCATCGTGTTGGCGGTCAACAGCACTGTTCAAGACAATCCGCTGGCGATCACGCCCTTCACGGACGAATATAACCTGACCTTTCCCATCCTGCTCGACGAACTGGGCGAGGTCAGCCGCGCTTATCAAGTGCGTTCCCTGCCATCCACTTATTTCATCAACCGCCACGGCATTATCACCGAGGTCGTCATCGGCGGACCGATGTCCGAGGCGCTGCTGCGCACGCGCATCGAAGAGGCGTTGAAATAACATGCTCGAACTATTCCGCGATCTCTTCGCCCCGCCCCGCCATATGATCCTGCTCGTCATTGCCGCCTGGCTGGGTCTCACGCTCGCCGAAAAACGGACGGAACGTCACGGCATCAGCAAGGACGACCTCAACAACATCACGTTCTACGCACTGATCGCTTTCGTCGTCGGCGGGCGGCTTACCCACGTCCTGCAAAACATCTCCGCCTTCACGAAAAGTCCGCTCGGCATCGTCTCGATCAACCCAGACCTCTTCGACCCGTTCGGCGGTCTCGCCATTGCCGCCATCACCGCGTTGATCTACGGTCAGCGGAAACAACTGGCGTTCTGGAACACACTCGACGCACTAACCCCTTTCTTCGCCGTGGTCGCGCTCGGTTTGGGATTGAGTCATCTCGCCGCAGGAACATCCTTCGGAAAGCCCACTGACCTGCCTTGGGGAATCGACCTTTGGAATGCCGTCCGCCACCCGACGCAGATCTACGAGGTTCTCGCTTCTCTCCTCATCCTGTGCCTGCTCTGGTTCCTCAAGCACAATCCACGCCCAGGCATGTCCTTCCTGATCTTTGCCGCGCTGACGTCGCTGTCGCAGCTCATCATCCAAGCCTTCCGCGGTGACAGCACCCTGCTCGCCGGGGGTCTTCGTCAGGGACAGGTCATTGCCTGGGTCCTGCTGGCAGGTTTCTTCGTCCTGATCGAAGCGAGGCTTGCGAGTAATAAAAGAGAGCAGGAACAAGGTTCCTGATTTCAACCAAGACGCCATCCGTTTCGGATGGCGTCTTGGTTTTTTTTCCTGTATTCGTACTACT
>CAYPHR010000410.1:0-1924 GCA_964410375.1 uncultured Anaerolinea sp.
GCCGCTTTGTTCCTCCACCAGTTTCTCCAACACGCTGATGAAGCGCATGGCAATGACGTAGCGCGGAAGGTTTTCATGCAGTGCGCGCGCCTGCCGGAGCCCGTCCGCGATGGCGGTGAGAAGGACGGAGTGGGCATAGGCACGCGCCTCCTGCTGGATGCGCTCCGCTTCCACTCTGCCGTCTGCGATCATCATGGCATGTTTTCTTTCCCATTCCACGGTCCATGTGTTGATCTGCTGCTGGACGATCTCGTCAATCTTTGGGCTGTCCTTATCTTTAAATCCGGCTCGTGCGTTGAGCAGTCGGATTCCCATTCTTCGCAGGCGGAGATCGAGCTGGACTCGCATCTCGGTTGCGATCTCGTCCGCTGCGCTGCCGCCTGCAAGGACACGCGCCCGCCACAACTCCTCGATGGAGCGTTCCGAAAGCGCCTCCCGCGCGGCTTCCTCCGCCATGGCAAGTACCCGATCATCCCAGTACATGACCGCCTCTTCGCCGTTCTCAAGAATCCGCTTGCTTCTGAAGCTCAGCGCAGCTTTTACGCGCGCTTTTGAAAATGGAAATATCCCATCTAAATTTGTGTCAGGTTCCCTGCCTTGAATGATATTGGCGCGTAGATAAGAGTGATATTGTTCCCGCGTCCAGGTCTCGTTGTCGATACTGAAGGAAACCGATACATCCGCCTCGAAGGGGATGCCCTCCCGCGATATGGCTTTTATCGTTGATTTTTTGTTTTGCACTCTCAGGTCTATCAATTCGAAAGGCTGTTCGCTTTTGTCAAAGAAGAACAGCCCGGGTCCGCGGACATCGAACGTTGCGCCGCTCAAAATCCCCGCCGCCTGATGAGGATATGTCCAGCCGATGCCTTTGAGAAATTTGAACGTTTGTGTGCTGTCGATGCGCTTCTCTGGTTCTTTTGTCGAACTGATGGGGGCAGGAGATTTCCAAAAGGATTGTTGATGTCCCCACAGATAGGCAAGGAAGGCGGCGAATCGGTGGAATTTCTCCCGCGGGTTTGCAGGGTCGGATGCGGGAAGGATGGCAAGCGCAATGTAATAGGCTGCGAACAGGAGCGCTGCGAGTATGGGAAACGAAATGGCAATCACCCCGATCCACTTGCCGAACCACCATCCGGCAAGGAGGACGGCGTAAACGGTCAGGAATGAAACGATGCCCCGCTCTTCGGCGTTTTTCTTTCTTGCGAAGTAGATGCCGCCAACGATAAGGATGACGACCCAGCGGATGAGTTGATCGAGATATGGGCGCGTGCCGGACCGGTCGATCCATACCTCCATTTCATGCGGCAGCCAAAGAAATAAAGCCGCAGGCGCCAGGATGGTAAGCGCATAGATCGCTACAGGAACGATGTTCTGGGGAAAGCCGTGTTCTTTGGATGATTTGAAATAATAGACTCCGATCAAACAGAACAATGCCGCAACAAAAAGAACTGTCATAAACCCGCCGATGACCATGTTAAAACCGTTTGTCATTTTGAATATGTCTCCCGTATATAGCCGCCTGATAGATAGACAAAATTAGTATATACTTTTCCAAAACTCTTTGTCAAGAACAAATGTCATGATTACGCTTGAATTTCACTGCCACACTTCCGCATCAAAGGACTCGCTGACCCGCCCTGAAGATCTGGTCAACACGGCGCGCAGAAAGGGATTGGACCGCCTCGTCATTACCGATCACAATTCGATCCAGGGCGCGTTGGCGGCTCAGAGGTTGGACCCGGGACTGGTCATTGTTGGCGAGGAGATCATGACGACGAGGGGGGAGATCCTCGCGGCGTTTGTGCAGGAGGAAATTCCGCCGGGCTTGACGCCGGAGGAAACGATCAAGCGCTTGAAGGAGCAGGGTGCATTTATCAGCGTTTCGCATCCGTATGATACGCATCGCAAGGGCGGCTGGAAGGAA
>CAYPHR010000411.1:0-1903 GCA_964410375.1 uncultured Anaerolinea sp.
CCGAACATCTTGATGTACAGTCCATTTATGATTTAGTAGGGGATAAGATCCGCGATATCTTTCAGGCACAGGTGGTAATGATCTCCACCTATGATAAACAGACCGAGACCATTGAACATCGCTATGCCATTGAGAATGGTCAACGCATTTATGCACCGGGGCATCATCCCATTCGCGGGTTTCGCATCTGGGTCGTGGAAACACGTCAGCCTGTGTTGGTAAACGAGCATGTGGCTGAGTTGGCGGCGGAGTTGGGTCAACCCACATTGCCGGGTACGGTTACACCCAAAACATGGCTGGGAGTGCCCATGATCGTCAACGATCAAGTAACGGGTATTCTGAGTTTGCAGGATATTGAAAAAGAACATGCCTTCGACGATGGAGTGGTCCTGCTTTTACAAACCCTGGCAGCCTCGATGAGCGTGGCGTTGGAAAATGCCCGTTTATGGGAGCAGGAGCACCTGTACCGGCAGGCACTTGAACGGGAATTTGAGATCGGTCGTGATATTCAAGCAGGCTTTCTGCCTGATTCGATTCCGCAACCAAAGGGGTGGGAGATCGCGGCATTGCTCAAGTCTGCCCGTGAGGTGGCTGGTGATTTTTATGACGTGTTTGAACTTCCGGGCGGCAAGGTTGGTCTTGTCGTTGCGGATGTTTGCGACAAGGGGTTGGGCGCAGCCCTGTTCATGACTTTGTTCCGCAGTCTTTTGCGGGCGGCTGCGAACATCGATTTTTATACGCATAATAAACCGGGTGACACCTACTCTCCGAAAGCGCGTCTCAAAAATGCCGTCTTGTTGACCAATAATTACATCGCCGAAACCCATGGTCGAACGGGCATGTTTGCCACCGTCTTCTTTGGCATTCTGGATCTGTACGACTCCACACTGACATATATCAATTGCGGGCATCTCTCACCGCTGCTTATTGACCAGCATGGAGTAAAACGAATGCTTGGTCCTACTGGACCAGCTCTCGGCGCGATTTCGGATGCGAAGCACACTGTCCGCCAGGTGCACATGGATCGTGGCGATCTCCTTTTTGCCTACACCGATGGATTGACCGAAGCTGAAAACTCTGACGAACAGATATTCGAATTGGGTTCCCTGCTTCCGTTATTGGCTTCATCCGCATCTCTGGCTGAAATTCTGGAGCAAGCGCTTGAACGGATCGAAGCGCATGTTTCCGAAGCAAATCAGTTTGACGATATCACCATGCTGGCTTTACGCTGTCTGCATGCTCCTTCTTGACGAGGGATTGGCGCGGTGGTATCCTTGCGCGCAATGTCCAGCCTGGCCATTCCCACCAATACCATCAATTCCACCCGCACCAATTCGGTGACGAGGCGTTGGTGTTCGTCAGGTGAACGAAAGCAGGTTCGACCTCACTAGGTACACCCAATGCCCCGAATGTCGGGGCATTTTTCTTATCGAAAAGGAGTTCTGATGGTTTCCAATGACACACCCGTCCTCGCTCTTGATGAAAAGCATCTCGTGCCCGTCAGCGATCATCTCAAAGGGATGATGGACATTCCGCCCTCGCGCATGTTCCTCATCAATAAATCCTTGAAGACATACAAAGAGAGAAATCCGGATTCGACCACCTATGATGCATCACAGGGAGACGGCGGCGCTTCGCTTCCCGGAACTCCCAAGCCGATCTTGGAGCGCGCGCTTCAACTCCAACTCGAACATGGGACCTCCTACGATATGCCGTTCGGCACCGACGCCTATCGCAAGGCGGTCATCGAGCAGTATTGGAAATTAGATTCATCATCCGGCTGGGGACCTGCCAACGTACTCGGCACTGCGGGCGGACGTGACGCGCTCATCAAAGCCTATCAAGCCATGCTTGCGCTCGGTCATGGACGGCAAGGCGATCTCATCATGGTCTCGCGTGTGCC
>CAYPHR010000412.1:0-1891 GCA_964410375.1 uncultured Anaerolinea sp.
CTGTTTGAGTCCCGAGTTGCAGGGGAATGGTCTTGGCACGGACACGCCGGTCTTCCACCGTGTCGTTCCAGTCGGCCGGGATGTTCTGCCCGCCGATCTCCCAAACGAATACCCACGCCAACACAAGCAGGACGGAAGACAGCGCAGGTGCGGGGTCAACGACATAGATTGCGGCAATGGGTCCACTGGATTTGACCAGCCCACTGACGAAGGTCCGCAAGTAGGTGACTTTGAGTAACAGACAGTAGATCACTTCGAGGATCGTCGCACCTATGAGGATGGCGACGATGAATGGGTTGAGCAGATAGGAGCAGATCAATGCTGCAATGAACCACCCGGCAAACCACAACCATCCGCTTCTGAAACTGAGCGCATTTTGCGCCAGCGGGTGACGCAACTCGGATGCTTCGACCGAATACCCGGCGTTGATCTCCCCGGTAAATTTTTCCTTATCCACCGCAATGCCGACAAGATCGTTCAGCGCATAGATGGCAGTGTAGGCGGCAAATGCCGTGAATAGTGAAAGCGCAATTATCCATAATGGGGGGAAATCTCCCAGCCAGAGCAGGGCAACAAAGCCCGGCGTGGCAAGATCTAAAACCCCGTGCGTCGTTCTCGAAAGCGCCCAAAAACGTTTCATTGCAGGTTCTCCCTTGAGCTATTTCTTCATGAAATGTGCCATGTAGTTTACATCTTCCTTGCCGTCGGCAACCTTCCAACTGCCATTGAAGGGGTTGTACATTAAACTCGCAAGGCGTATAAATTCCAGTCCTGCATCATGTGACCATTGTTTTAGTTCCGCCGGGCGGATGAGCATGGAGTAATTGTGGGTACCGCGCGGGAGCAGGCGCAAAATATATTCCCCGCCGATGATGGCGAAAAGGAACGCCTTGGGCGTGCGATTGATGGTGGAGAAAAAGGCATGTCCGCCGGGTTTTAGCGCCTGCATACATGCCGCGATCACCTTGGCAGGTTCGGGGACATGCTCAAGCATTTCCATACAAGCGACCACATCGAACGTCCCTGCCTGTGCATTGGCGACATCCTGCACGCTTTCGTAGCGATAGTCGATTTCAAGTCCCTGACTTTGCGCGTGTTGCTTTGCGACGTGGAGCGACGCTTCGGACAAGTCCAAGCCTGTTACCTGCGCCCCGGCTTTTGCCAACGCCTCAGAAAGGATTCCACCCCCGCAGCCCACATCCAAAATTCTTGGGTTGGGCGTGGTGAGTTTTTCCATAATGAATTTGGTGCGCAGCGGGTTGATGGTATGCAGTGTACCCATCTCTCCCTTCGGGTCCCACCAAGTGTGGGATACCCTGTCGAATTTTTCGATTTCCCGGTTGTCAGAGTTTTCAAATGATTTCATGTTTAATTGTGATCCATTCTTTTAAGGTTTTTACGGCAGTATCTATTTCACATGCTTTGATGTCGTTCAGAAATACACATCCTCCGATTCCATCTGGCATGGGAACGCGCTGCAATCCGTTTCGGTGGTAGGTGCGCTCTGTCAAGGAATCCCAGAGCAGGCTCGGGTCGAGAAGCGAAGCGTCGAGTGAGATCCCAAGCGCATCGGTCAGATGGAAGATGCGGTTGATTTCCTCGTTGGATAGCAAATTCCGCGCCCGCGCGATCAGCGTGGAGATGAGAATATCGAGCAGCACCGCCTCGCCGTGGAATAAATGCGCATCGTGCCGTGTCTCCAGTCCATAACTGAAAGTGTGACCGAAATCCACCCTGCGGGCAAGTTCTTCTTCGAACAGGTTTGGCTGTAATTCCTCCAACATCCCGGCAATGGCACGGTCAAGGATGATGCCGCCCTGCTCATCCTGAAAATGCGTTTCGACGCTTTTTGCTCCGTGTGTTTCGAGGATGTGGAAGAGGTCGGCGTCTT
>CAYPHR010000413.1:0-1890 GCA_964410375.1 uncultured Anaerolinea sp.
GGAAGTTGGTACTCCCCCATAGACGAAAAAACCTCCCGCTTTGATCCACGGGAGGTTTGGTTCCACCATCGAGCGGATGCTACCGCCAGAAATTTTGCGTGAATGGAAGCAGGCGCAGCGCCACATCCAAGAGCAAGCCGAGCATGAAGAGCGAGCCGAAGGCGCGGTTATTGCGGAATCCGATCGGCGCGAAGTAGAGGGGCCAGCCGCCCTGTCCCTCAGGGAAACCTTCGGGGCGGGTATCCGGCTTGGGCTGGGTCAGAGGCGGGATGCTCTGTCTCAGGGCGGGAAGGGCGAAGAGCACGATCAGCATCACGGGGGTGAAGAATTTCGTCGCGATCAAATATCCAGTGAAAAGGTAGGGAAGCACCATCATGGCGATGACGGTGTAGCGCGAAATCTTTTCGCCCAGCACCACGGGCAGGGTGTAGATTCTTTTGGCTTGATCCACCTTGATCTTGTCGATGTGTTTGCCGAAGATGACGGTGGTCACGCCGAGCACGTAGGGCAGGCTGGCGATGACGACTTCCCAATTCCAGTTGCCTGTGAGCACGAAGTAGCCGCCACCGATCATGAGCGGACCCCAGACCATGAGCACAGCAACTTCGCCGAGCGCAAGCCCTTTGAGGGGCCAGGTGTAGAAGAGCACAAAAAACGCGCCGAGACCGAGCAGGACCCAGGTAGTGGTGTTGAATTCGGTCTGCCAGACGAGGTACAAACCTGCCAGCAGTGCGAGGATGCCCGTGACGGCGAAGTAGGTCAGATGCTGGCGCTGGGTCATCAAGCCTGAAGCGACGGGCTGTGCGCCGTACATGGTGCGGTAGTAGTTATCCTTGTCCACGCCGCGGACGAAGTCGGTGTAGTCGTTGAAGATGTTGTTGCTGGCGTGCGCCATGATGAGACCGAAGACCAGCGCGAGCCACGGGGCGAAGTTGAATCCGCCGTCGCGCCAGGCAAACAAGCCCGCCAGCGCGGCAGAAATAAAGGTCATAATGAGGACAGCGGCGCGGGTGGAGATCAGCCATTTGGAGATCACATCGAGTTGATCCCATTCATCCTTCGAGACTTCGGGGATGACGTTCAACGCTTTTTTCCACATTGCAAAATTCATTGGTACACTCCTTGGGATTTTTTATAAATTATATCCAATTTATCCATGTCCAACGCAAAAAACGCGATAAGACATGATCAGAATCAATCCGCAGATGGCGCAGATCGAACAGATTTGAACAAGAAAAGAGAAAAATCTGTGAACATCAGCACAATCTGCGGATAAACTTCCGTAATTTCTATTACCGATAAAATACATTAAAGGCAAGTGACTGTCACCTTGCGGGCGGCAGTCACTTGTATTCAAACGGAAGTGTTTTTATAGTTCGCTCGTCATGATGAAGAGTGGTTTCATCTCAAAATTCTCATACAGCGGACGGTAACGTTCGGTGTCGTAGAAATTCTTCACATTCACAACCTTCTTTGTGGAGGTGACCACGTCGAGCGGGACGTTGTCGTAGCGTCCGTTCTTCAGCACCACGAGGCGTCCGTGGATGCCTTTCAGAAGCAGGTCGAGCGCAAGATTGCCAAATGCCATCGGGGCGATGGAATCGATCGCGTCAGGGTCGCCGCCGCGCACCATGTAGCCGAGTTTCTGGTTGACCACGTCCACGGTTTTGCCTTTGTTGAACTTCGGCGAGAGTTCCTTGATCTTCTCGGAAACCAGATCGCCGATACCACCAAGTTTGGCGTGTCCATATGCGTCGGTGGTACGGTCCTGAAACACCATCTCGCCGCCCTGATACATCGCGCCTTCGGAGATCAACAAGACCGAATAGCGGCTGGGATTCGCCTCCCGATCCTTGGACATCAATTCCGTGAGATGCTCGATGTCGAATT
>CAYPHR010000414.1:0-1863 GCA_964410375.1 uncultured Anaerolinea sp.
GCTTCCGTGTCCACCATGCCGAAGTTGTGGACCTCGCCATGCGCCGCCAGCCGCCCTTCGACAAACTTGCCGTAATCCATCAGCCGATCGAGCAGCCCTTCAAACTGATTCCAATAGTGGGCGTGACCGATGGAGTAGAGCCCGATGCGGCCCTTCAAGGCAGGCTTTATTGCAGACATCTCCGGCATCGAAATCACCCCAGTTTGCACCAACCGTTCAGACGGCCCTAGGCGACGGCCCTACAGCATCACGGCCACGCCTGTATTCGCGGATTCATAGCACGCGGCCAACACCTTCTGACTGTGCAATCCCGCGTCCCCGCCCGCCGGCGGTTCCGTTCTCTTGAGCACGGCCTCGGAAAACGCCTCGATCTCGGCGCGGTACATGTTCACCGGCGTTGGCGCGATGTCGATTCCTCCTGCGGCGTCGCGCGATTGCTGCGCGTCGTATCCGGCATCATCGCCTTCCAGGATTGCCGTCATGATGCCCGCTTCGCCTTGTCCGATCGTGCCCTCGGCGAGGATGCTGCCCTTGGATCCATACAGTTCGAGCCGGTTCTTGGAACTCGCATCGGGCACGTTGAACAGCGTGTCAACAACGCCCGTCGCGCCGTTCTCGAAATCCAGCAACACAACCGAGCTGTCCTCGCTCTTGTAACTGTGTACGAGGTTACGCGTCACGCAATGCACGCTGCGCACGGGGCCGAGAATCATCTCCAGCAGATCGATGCAGTGACTGCCAAGGTCCACCAGAGTGCCGCCGCCGCCGCTGGCCGGGTCCTGTCGCCACGCGCCCTCGATCGGCGGATACCAACAGGACAATTGCGCGCGCGCGAAGACCGGCTTCCCCAGCTTGCCCGACTGCACCAGGTCGCGCGCCGCCTGGTGTTGCGCGTGGAACCGCATCATCAGTCCGACGCCGAACTTCACGCCGTTCTTCCTACAGGCATCGACCATGCGCTCAGCTTCCGCCACGTTGAGTCCGAGCGGTTTTTCGCACAACACATGTTTTCCCGATTCCGCCGCGCGTATCACCTGATCGCAGTGCACGTTTACCGGCGTAGCGATATAAACCGCATCGCAAGCTCCGGCCAGCAATTCGCCATAATCCGCGTACGCCTCCGCGCCGAATTCCTTCGCCACGTCAACGGTCGCATCTTCGGTGCGATCGTGCACGCCAACCAGTTCCGCGTTCGCCGCGGGTATGATCCCTTCCGGGATAGTCCGCCGCCGTGCGATCCCGCCGCACCCGCAGACGCCCCATTTCACCTTGCTCATGGCAATCCTCTCTACTTCGCGTAAGCCGCGATGACTTTCTTGATCCCGGCGGCAATACCGCGCATGTGTTCTTCCTCATAGGTGGGGAAAATAAACGTAATGAACGTCCGGCTCTGGTGCCACACCGCGTTCGGTACTTCTACTTTGCTGTAGTCCACCGACGCCGGGTCCGCATATTCCTTGCTCGTGAAGTGAAACCCGGTGACGCCATAGGAATTGTGCTTGGTAAACGCCTCCTCCGTGTGACACTGGGGCCAGAACACCTTCCAACACGGCGCGCCTTCCGCGCCCAACGCCTCCAGGAACGTGCCCATGTCACACGACATCTGATCGATGTCGAGCGTAATCGGAAACACGTACCAGCCGTTCTGGCGCTCCGGCGTGTCCACCGGCAAATACAGGATCTGCGGCACGTCGGCCAGCGCGTCCATCAGGATCTGCGCGTTGCGCTTGCGCCGCGGCATGTTCCACGTGTCGATCCGGTTCAACTCGTGGATACCGATGGCGAGTTACTTCTCCGTCATGCGGTAGTTCCAGCCGACCTGCGTATGCACGTAGGAGAGTTTCTGCTCCATTTCCAGCAGCT
>CAYPHR010000415.1:0-1847 GCA_964410375.1 uncultured Anaerolinea sp.
GAGTTGCAAGGCGTGCAGGGTGGCGGAGTCTGTTTGCACTGATTTTGAATAGTTTAGGCGGGCAAGGTAATCCTTGATGTTCATTACATCCCCAGCCAATCGCCTGCCATCTTCGCCAATCCTCCCACGGGACCTTGCCGCGCCGTACATGGCGGCAGGGACTCAAGGAACATCCTGCCATATTGCTTGGTCAACACGCGGCGGTCCAGAATGGCGACCACGCCCCGGTCCGATGCGGTGCGGATCAGGCGACCAAAGCCTTGTCGAAACTTCAGAATCGCTTCGGGGAGATAGTATTCGTTGAACGAGTCTTCATATAGTTCAGAACGCGCCGAAATGATAGGGTCGGATGGCACGTCGAATGGCAGTTTGGTGATAACCACGACCGAGAGCGAATCACCGGGCACGTCCACGCCCTCCCAGAAGGAGCGCGTGCCGAGCAACACCGCGCGGTCTGTGGATTTGAACGACTCAAGCAACGCATTCGGTGACGCGCCTTCGCCTTGTTCATAGACGAAGATATCCTCGCGCGCCAGCGGACCCGTGATGGCTTGTGCGGTCTTTTTCAACGCGGAGTAGGACGTGAACAGCACCAGCATCCGCCCACCCGTGGCTTTGGCGGTGGAGATGATCGCGCGGTCGAGCGCCTGCTGGTAGTTAAAATTGTTCGGTTCGGGCATGTCGTTGGCGACGTATAACAGCGTACTGGATTCATAATCGAAGGGCGAGCCGAGCGAGAGCACATCCACTTCATCGGCGTCGAGCGTGCGGCGGACATAGGCGAAGTCGCCATGTGTGGTCATCGTGGCGGATGCCATCACGACGCTGGCTTTCTCGAACCATAAATGTTTCTGCACCAACGGTCCCACACGCAATGGCGCGGCATTCAGCGACAACCGCTCGCCGCGCGGGTTGACTTCGATCCAGTAGATCAACTCATTGGACGGCTTGTGCATCATCCCAGATGCGGCGGTCTCGGCTTCGGTCATGCGGCGGATGAGCGTGCCGATACTTCCCATCACATCTTCCACATTGTCGTGCCCGTCGCTGAGCAACTCGCCGAGTGATTTGTAAATTTCATCGAGCGTTTTTAGCAGGTGTGTCATCGTCTCGCTGACCTGCCCCCACAGCATTTCGAGATCGTCCCAGCCCTGCAATGTCCGCGCGGATGGCGTGATGCGCATCTGCCACGAGTAATTGTTTTGCTGTTGTCCCTCGCGCTGTGCGGCGATGAACTCGCCCAGATAACTGAAAAATTCCTTCGCGAGTTGTTCGAGCCGAAACGCCTGGTCGGTGGCGCGTTTCGATTTTTGTTGCAGCAAGCCAAAATCCGACGGGCGCAGTGCATCGTGTGTGTCGGTCAGCATCCTGCCGAGCACGCCCGCCGATGAGCCGCCCAGTTCCTTCAACATACGGTCCAAATCATTTTGCGTCATGCGGAACGACAGCGCATTCGTCACCGCCGACTCCATGTGATGCGCCTCGTCGATGATGACGTAATCGTATTCGGGCAGGACGCGGCTGCCTGTCGAAACATCGGACAGGAGCAGGGCGTGGTTGACGATCAGCAGATGGGAATTCTGCGCCGCCTGCTTTGCGCGATGGAACGGACACGCGCCTCCCATCCGCCCGAGGCAGGTTTCTGTTGTACAGGCATCGTCCTCCGCTGAGAGTCTGCTCCACACCTCGCGCTCGATGGGACCTGTCAGATTCAGTTCGTTGCGGTCGCCGCTGGTGTTCTCCAAACTCCAGACGATGATCTTCGCCAGCACGCGCATCTCGTTGGCGTTGGTGGGTCCGTGCGAGCGCATGAATCCCACCTTGCGCGGACAAAGGTAATTGACGCG
>CAYPHR010000416.1:0-1809 GCA_964410375.1 uncultured Anaerolinea sp.
CATGGACTGTTCCCTATGATCCAAAATTTAATGTAGACGATTACCCAGTCAACAAAGGAAATAAAAATTACTGCGGCGCGTCGCTTCAGGCGTTCATCCAACTTGGGCGCGAAAAGGGATACCGTCTGGTCGGCTGTAACAACGGCGGCTGGAACGCCTTTTTCATCAAAAATGGCATTGGCGAAGATATTCTCCCCGAGGTTTCAGCGCAAAGTTGCTTCAAGTTCGCTTGGAATCAATACGGCATGGAACACCGCTTCCCGCTTGTGAAGGATATGGAATGGGTTGAAGTGTAGAACTCCAATGCAATAAACACGGGCGGCTCATCCGCTCGTGTTCGTTTTTAAGCGCGGAATCCATCTTGGAACACTGGCTTTGTACTCAAGATAGCTTTCCCCGAATCTTTTTTCCAAGCCCGGTTCTTCCGAAAAAATGAAATAGATATGGTTGATCAGGATGAATGTCCCCGCCCAGAGCGCGATCACCCACGATCCCCAGAACAACGCCTGACCGATCAACATCATCGCCACACTGCTGATCATCGGGTTGCGGACATGCCGATACGGACCAACAGCTACCAGTTTCTGCGTCGGGTCCCACGGAGCCAGAGTCCCCTGCCCGACGATGGCGAACAGGTTGACGCACCAGATGAAGAGCATCAGCCCGATCCATACGAACAGGGCGCCTGCTATCAAGCCCACCCACGTCATCCCGACCCAGCGGGTATCATACTCCGCGAAGGCATTGAACAACCACATCGGAACGATAATGACTGCAAGGACAGGAAGCAGCAGGATGGCAAGGATATGTCTCAGGGTTTTTATCATGAACAAAAAGTATAACCGGATTTTTGACCGTAAGACGCTTCCGTATCGAGCGTATAATTGACGTATGCCCGCCATACAACTCTTCATCACCTGCCTGACCGATTCATTCTTCCCGCAAACTGGTGAGGCGGTCGTAAGCATTCTCCAACACCTCGGCATGGATGTAGAATTCGCCCCCGACCAAACCTGCTGCGGACAGCCGCAGTTCAACGCCGGTCTGCGCAGGGATGCAAGAGCCATTGCAGAACATACAATAAGAGTCTTTGAAAAAACAAGTGGGGATATCGTCACGCCATCCGGCTCATGCGCCCATCATTTTCGACATAACTACTTGGAATTATTTGAAGGCGATGCGGAATGGCATCCGCGTGCAAAGGCGTTGGCAGGACGTGTTTTTGAATTCACTGAATACTTGGTAGATAACCTCGGCGTCACCGACCTCGGCGCACACTGGGACGGTTTACTCACCTATCATCCATCCTGTCACACCCTGCGCGGAATCCACGTGGACAGGCAACCGCGCACGTTGTTACAAAATGTCCATGGCGCAACACTGGTGGATTTACCAAACGCTGAAGAGTGTTGCGGCTTCGGCGGCGTGATGTCCGTGGAGCACCCCGAACTTTCGGCAGAGTGGTTGAAGCGCAAGATCAGCAATCTCGAAGCGAGCCAGTCGCCTACGTTGGTGGTCACGGATGCGGGTTGTCTCATGCACATCGCGGGCGGACTGCATCGACTGGGAAAGAAGCGGCAGGTCATCCACATTGCGGAAATTTTAAATCAGAGGTGAATATGTTTACGAATACGGCAACCCACTATGATGATATCTATGCTTCCATGAAAAAAGACTATGCGGGTGAAGCTGCAAAAGCACACAAGTTCATCCAGAAGCACAAGAAAACAAATGGGAGAAAACTTCTCGATGTTGCCTGCGGAACAGGCGCCCATGCAAATTATCTAAACCAGTATTACGATGTCGAAG
>CAYPHR010000417.1:0-1782 GCA_964410375.1 uncultured Anaerolinea sp.
TTCGGGATGTTCCTGCCCTTCGCCCTCTTCACCGGGCTCGTCCTCAAGCTCCGCCCTTCGCTTTTGCCCTACTTCGTGATCGTCCACGCGCTGTTGGATGTGACGACCGTTTTGGTTTATCTGATGATATAACCCCGCTTCTTTCTTAACCGACAGTTGGTTCTGCTTAACGGACCTGCCATTACAACACCCCAAAACTTTCATCTTCCAGCCATTGCAGACATTGTTCCATGTGTTCCAAACGGACTCTGGCTATCTGCTGTGCGCGCAGCAATGTGAAGCGACCTTGAATGCCATCGCGCCGCGAACGGATGCGTTTGGTGCTGGTCTCCACGTTCTTCGGTCCCCAACTAAACTCGCGCGCCATGCCGATCATGCCGAGCAGTTCGAGCATGTCCGCTTCGCGTAAGAGCAGAGCCTCGTTCGAACTTGTCGGGCGCATGTCGCGGTAATCGTGCAGTTCGATGGCTTCGAGCAGGATGTCCTTTTGCCCCGCCGTCAGATCGAGGCGAGGCAGAATTGCAGATTCAACCACCTGTCGGGAACGAAGCGCATGTTCGACATCCTTTTGAAAGTGGATGGGGAATGCGCCCCAATCGTGCAGGTATGCCGCCAGTTCCATGACGTATGCATCATGGGGCAGGTCAGCGCCGATATGTTCGACGAGTTCGATCAGGCGCTTCGCATGGGCAAGCGCCCAGCCTTCGCCAGACTGGGCGGTCATTTGGATGATCTCTGCAAGTGTGAGTTGGGCTGCGGGCATGGTATCCAGCCTGATCCGTGCCGGGTTTCCGTCCGTGTGCGGGTTATGGCGCGACAAACATGGATTGGATCAGCGCGTCCAACTGGCTGAGGGCGGGGGTGAAGGCGTCGGGCGGCGCGGCATTCAACAGGTCCGTGACAGAGGCGTAGTAGCCCTGCCAATCAGCGTTGGGATCGTTGATGTCGGGGAGTGGGATTCCTCTGGCAGGAATGACCGCTCCAGGATCGCTGGTCTCTGCCAACACGGGGACCGTGATCGGAAGAATGGCGATGATGTAGGTTTCGCCGTCGTCGCTGAAGCCTTGAAAGTGATATACCAGTTCATGGTTGTTGACCGGCGCATAATACTGGGCGTATTCAGTCAGGAAGCGCACGCCGCTCCCGTTCTGGAAGGAGATGGTCTGAATATTGGAGGCAAAGACCTGCGCGGCGTTGAAGAACGGCACGGTTGGGAGTTGATCGGGCGCAAGCGGCACGACCGCGCTGATGAGATTGCGCAGGCGGTGCATGCTTTCAAATGCGCCAGGGGAGAGAAGCGCATACTCGGTGGCGGGATAGACGTAGATGCGCGGCTGGTGGAATTTGCCCTGCAGGACGTAATAATCACCCAGTGAGACCTCCATGTGACCGGGGGTCTTGCCCCAGATGGGCATATCGTCACCGCTGGCGGGCGGGATGTCACTGCCGCTGGCTCCGTCGGCAACGCTCGCGGGAATCTCAAGCGTCAAGCGTCCAAAGGTCACCAATGTGCTTGGCACAGGAGTTCCAGGGATCGCCTGCGTCAATGAGATGAAGACTTCGGGCGTGGTGGTGGGCGGTTCGACCTGCACGGGCGTTTCCGCGGCGGTGGGAACGCCGCTGGTGGGTGCAAGGTTGACCGAGACATCACATGCCAGAGCGACGATGACCAGCATGGATAAGAACAGGAAGATTCTTTTCATTATTGAACATCCTTTCGCATGTATCATAGTCATTGGGAATAAAAAACTCCCCCATCGTTGGGGGAGTTTTCACTGTCCA
>CAYPHR010000418.1:0-1766 GCA_964410375.1 uncultured Anaerolinea sp.
GTATGCCAGTTCATAAATTCCTATTTATTCACCACAGATGAACACAGATAAAAAGGATTCACTACTTTACCAAGTAGGCATCCGTCCAAATAGCGGTGTTCATCTGCGTTCATCTGCGGTTGGATTTTCTTATACCCCAGTTATACCACTTGCCGCACTTCTCAGCGCAGAGCGGATCATGAGATATTCGGTGATGTTTTCGGATGTGATGATGCCGACCAGCCGTCCGCCATGCGTGACGGGCAGGGCAGGCACGCCAGATTCTTGGATGCGCATCAGCGCGGTCTCCACCATTTCGTAGGAGTCCACTTCTGGCAGGTCTGTTTTCATCACTGCCGAAACGGCGATGTTCTGTCCATGTTGGGTGAGGGCGGAGAGAAAATCATCACGGGTAATGACGCCGACCACACGCTGATCATCGTCAATGACCGGGAAATCATGCTGCGACCCCGCCAATATCATCTGCGCCATGCGCGAGAGCGGGTCACGCGGCGAAAGGGATTGATAATCCGTCAACATCGCGCGCCCGACGGGAATCCCGCTGATGGCATTCTTCATTTGCACCATGCTGGCTTCCTGCGAAGCGCCGATCCACACAAAGAAGGCGATGAATAGCAAAAATGGATTGCTGAACAAACCGATGAACCCGAACAGGAACGCCATGCCCTGTCCGATATTTGCGGCGATCTGCGTCGCGCGGACGTATTCCATCCGCATGGCAAGCAGGGCGCGCAGCACGCGTCCACCGTCCATGGGGAAGGCAGGCAGCAGGTTGAACAGCACGAGGACGATATTAATGATCATCACGCGCTCGAGGAAACTGCCCGAGGCGACGGTCAACTCGTTTAGCGGCACCAGGCTCGAGGTCACAAAAAGATACGCGAACAGAATCGCCGCAATGACCACGTTCACAGCGGGTCCCATCAACGCCACCCATAACTCCTCGATCGGCTTCTCGGGCATGCGTTCCAGCCGCGCCACGCCGCCGATGGGATAAATGGTGATGTCGCGGGTCTTGATCCCGTATTTCCGCGCTGTCAACGCATGCCCATATTCATGCAGGATCACACACAAGAAAAGCGCAAGGATGAACCCGATCCCTTTCAGCACCTCGATCCAATTTTGATGTTCCAGCCAGTGCGAGTACCCAACCCATCCGATCAAAAGCAGGAACGTGGTGTGGATGTACACATCAATTCCCGCAAAAGTCCCAAATTTGAATTGCCACTTCATAATTTGCTCCTTTCTCTGAAGTTGCCGGAATTTTAACCAACCAGTGTTAGAAAAACGTTATATTTGAACTTTCAGGAACTATCAAGATGACGCGCTCCGCTTCAGACTCTGCCGAAACCTGATTCATCTCCCATTCATTTTCCATCCCGACAACAAAAATCGCCCATCGCAAGATGGGCGATTTTCATTTTTCTTTTATATCTTACTTCACCATTCCCATTGCCTTGCCTGCCCCATAGATAACATCCATGGCGCGTTCGATCTCACTCGGCTCATGCGCCGCCGTGACCGTGGCTCGCAGTCGCGACATGCCCTCCTGCACCGCAGGGGAGACGACGGGCAGCACAAAGACATCATTTTCCTGACAGCGCTTCGTCAACTCGAAGGCTTTTTCGTCCGTGCCGCACAGCACTGGGACGATGGCGGTTTCGGTCAGCAGGGTGTCGAAACCCATGCCTTTCAAGCCGCCGATGAATTGTTTGGTATTTTCGTTCAATCTTTCGATGCGCCAGGGCTCGTCCAAAATGACCTTG
>CAYPHR010000419.1:0-1764 GCA_964410375.1 uncultured Anaerolinea sp.
ATGGAGGTGACTACCAGTCGCCCCGCCTGTCTGCCCGACTTCGCCGATTTTTTCACCCGCAAATACTTGCTGACCTTCGTACACGTCGATCCGCGAGAGATGGGCGTACAACGTGTACAGGTCATTTTCATGGCGGATGACGACCATGTTCCCATAGAATATCGCCCAAGGGCTGTACACTGCGGTTTCGTCCGGTCCTGCAAACGCCACCTCCCCGTCCCCCGCCGCATGGACAGGCGTGCCAAAGCGGTTCAGGAATTCCACGCCGTGATGCGGATCGCGCGTCCGTTTGGCGGTGGTGCCGTAGCGATAGGAAATATCGACCGAATCATTGTCCGGCGGCAGGATGGGTCGCTGAAAGATAAGCGTCTCGTCCGTGATACAGAATTCAGCAGTGAATGGGTCGCAGGGAATGGGTGTCTCGGTTGGGACGATGGTCGCGGTTGGAAGCGGCGTTGCAGTCGGCGGCAGGAGAGTCGCTGTCTGCGTGTGCGGGAGAATGATCGGGGTGGACGTCGCTTCGGGTGTTGGAACAGCCTGCGGCGCAGCGCAGGAGGCGAGAAACGTCAACAAGATCAGGGGGAACAGTTTTTTCATCACGGACAAAAAGTATATCAGGGACTCGGTTTTCAGTTCCCGTTATGCTACAATGATTTTATGGACGCGCTTGACCTGCGACCTTCTCCAATTGCGGGAACCTGGTATGAAGGCATGCCCAAATCGCTTGCGGCGACCATCGACAGGTATCTCGCGGATGCGAAAGTGCCGAAACTGGACGGGGATGTGATTGGCGTGATCGCGCCGCACGCGGGGCATAAATATTCCGGCGCGGTTGCTGCGCATGCGTTTGCCGCCCTGCGCGGACAAAGTCCCGATTTGGTTGCCGTCCTGTCACCATTCCATAATTATGCGCCATATCAACTGATCGCCACCAGTCATCAAGCCTATGCGACGCCATTGGGCAATCTTGCGGTGGATGTGAATGCGCTGGAAGAACTGCAAAGCCATCTCGATATTCCCATCACGCGCATTTCAAATGACAAGGAACATTCGCTGGAGATCGAACTCCCGTTTTTACAGCGGGTCTTTCAAAATGGATTCAAACTTTTGCCGGTCATGATCCGCGAACAGGAAGAGCATACTGCGCAAAAGCTCGGTGACGCGCTCGCGAAAACGCTCAAGAACAAAAACGCCGTTCTGATTGCATCCACAGACCTCTCCCACTTTTACGATCAGCAAACTGCCAAGATGTTCGACCATCACATGCTCAAATGTTTTGAGTCGTTCAACCCGCACGCCATATTTCAAGCCGAATACACCGGCAAAGGGTTCGCCTGTGGTCATGCGGCAGTGGCGGCAACCCTGTGGGCATGTCAGCATCTCGGCGCGGACAGTGTGCAAATTCTCAACTACGCCACCTCGGGCGATATTACAAAAGACTACTCATCCGTGGTGGGCTACGGCGCAGCGGCAATCCTGAAAACGTTATAATCAAGGCATGTTCGCCCGCCTCGCCGTCAACATCCCCGCCGTTTCAGGCATCTTCGATTACTCAGTCCCCGACGAACTCGCCCCGCACGTTCAGGCGGGGTGTTTGGTCACTGCGCCGTTCGGGAATCAGACCGTGCAGGGCATCATCATCGAATTGATCGAATCTTCCTCCATCCCGAATCCCAAACCGATCCTTGACCTGCTTGACCCTGCACCGCTTCTAGCTCCGCCGCAAATTGCTCTTGCGCTTCATCTGGCAGACTCCACGCTGAA
>CAYPHR010000420.1:0-1760 GCA_964410375.1 uncultured Anaerolinea sp.
TCTGAAGCGCGAGGCGCAATTCGTTAGGGCGCTCATCAGGGCGTGCGCCGAAAACCTCCATTTTGGAGGCTTGATAATTCGTCCCTTCCACCGCGCGGATGGCGGCGGCGCGGTAGTCGATCAAATCTTTGTAAGTGGAACTGATGAAAACCTTCATATCAATCTCCGGTGGCATGTCCCCGCGAGAGGGCGAAGCGATTTGTGCGGCGGCTCTTTCGTCTATTTTATCTGAAATTAAGGGTGATTTTCACTTTTACTCTTCACCGCATTAGAAATTCTTTAGAGCACGAGGCTTTATGTGCGCAAGGCTTCGTAAATATGTATAATGATTTTGCTGGTTGACTGTGTTAAACATGGGGAGTTGATGATGTCAACCTCTATCGGGGGCAAAAATGCAAGGGCGGGAACGGCTGTCTTGTACAAGGACATTTCCGCCCCACGAAAGGAGAAAAAACATGTATTTGAAAATGCAACTTCAAAAGAATGCCGCGGTTCTGTCTGCGGATGGTCAACGTATCGGTTCTCTGAACAGGGTGATGGTACATCCAGACACCCTGGTGCTTACTGATATCGTGGTACGCCCGGGCACTATGGTCAATCAGGAAGACAGGGTCGTACCCGTCAAGTTGGTCACCAAATCAACCTTGGACGAGGTTTTGGTGAATATAAAGGCGGAAGACCTGGAGACCTTTCCTCCTTATAAAGAAGGAGATATTGCGGTTAAGTCGGCAGAACCTCCATTCACCGAGGAGTTTGTGGTCGGAATCGATCACAACATTCCGAAGGAGACTGTGGCGATCAAAGTAGGCGCAAGCGTCGTTAGCGCCGATGGCAAGGATGTCGGAACTGTGGAACGCATTGTCACCGATGCGGCGGGTGAGCAGTCCACTCATTTGCTTATTTCGCAGGGAAGGATCAAAAAAAGAATGAAGCTCATTCCCATGGATTGGGTGAGGAATGTGGATGAAGAGACAGTCTATCTTTTGGTGTATAAAACTTCAGTCAATGATCTGGCTGACGCATTGGTCCCGGAATAGCAGGATGGGCTGAGTGATACGTCCATTGCTGCCAAACCTGAGCAGGAGTAGTCAGTAGAAAGGAGCAAACAAATGAATTCAACCATCCAACTTCAAAAGAGGGCTGCCGTTCTGGCGGCGGACGGTCATCCCGTCGGTCTATTGAACCGCGTGGTGGTCGATCCCGCCGACAAGGCGCTCAACGCCATCGTTGTGCGCGTAGGCAGTCTGTTCCGCCGCGAAGAGAAGGTCGTGCCGATCGAACTGATCGCGAAGACCAGCGAGAACCAGATCGTATTGGACCAAAACGCTGGGGATATCGGAACCTTCCCGCCGTTGGAGGAGGAATACATCGTGGATGAACGGGAGCCGGTCCGCGACCCGCCCTATGCGGGCAGCGCGGGACTTTCGGCGGTCGGGCATGCCGACCTCGGCGCGCGGTCAATGCAGGCGGCGCCCGGTCACGGAATGATTCCGCAGATCCGGCAGAACATCCCGGATGGCACCATCGTCATGGATGAAAACCCGAAGATCATCACACTCGAGGGCATCCATGTCGGCAATGTGGAACGCATCCTTGCCGACCCGCGAGATGAGCACATGACCGGTCTGGTCGTTTCGAACGGGCTGTTCGTGAAAGAGATGAAACTCATCCCGATCCAATGGGTGACGGAGATGGGCATCGAGCATATCCATCTCTGTGTGAAAAAAGCCTCGGTCGAAGAACTGGCGGATTTGTCTCAG
>CAYPHR010000421.1:0-1677 GCA_964410375.1 uncultured Anaerolinea sp.
AGCACAGCCGCCCATACTTCGCCAGCCCATTGAAGAGATCGACGATTTCGTAGATGAAACACCAGTCGTCGAAGCCAAGCCGAAGGCAAGGAAAAAGAAAATGGACAATTCGCGCATCATCTACCTGCACGGTCTCGAAAGCAACAGCCAGAGCGGCAAGGCGCGCCAGTTCGCCAAGAAATTCCCAGGCATGGTCACCCCTGATTTCACAGGCGAGTTCGAAGAACGCATGGCGCAACTCAAACCGATTCTGGGGCGCAAGAAAAACTGGACGATCATCGGCTCATCCTTCGGCGGCTTGATGGGGACAGTCTTCACCTGCAACAAGCCGACCCAAGTTAGAAAATTAATCCTGCTCGCCCCCGCCCTGCTCAAAGAACCCTTCGGTTCTTACTTGAACCTTGAGCCTGTTTCTGTTCCCACAATCATCATCCACGGGACGGAGGATGACGTAGTCCCGCTCGGACCTGTGCGCGAGATCGCGGAAAAATTATTCACCAACCTGCAATACATCGTCGTGGACGATGGTCATCGTTTGCACAAGGCGTTCGGGGAATTGGATTGGAACGAGATATTGGAATGAAGTCGGTGGTTTCGGTACTGCGGCGCTGCTTGAGACGCAAGCAGTCGAAACCCGCCGCCTACTCAACCACCGGGGAGTAACAAATGAAACAACACATCTACTGGCACACCACCGTCCAAATGCCCGACGATTCAAATCTCATGCCCATCCCTGCCAAAGTGGATGTGGCGGTAATCGGCGGCGGATACACGGGTTTGAGCGCGGCGCAAACGTTGGCGAAGCAAGGCGTAAATGTCGTCGTCCTTGAAGCGGAGACGATCGGCTGGGGCGCAAGTTCGCGCAACGGCGGCATGACGTTGACGGGACTCAAGCCCGCCATGCAGACGGTCATCAAAAAATATGGCCGGGAGTTGGCGAAGGAGTTATTCCAATGTTCACTGGAATCAGTGGATATTGTTGAGAGAATCGTCAAAGAAGAAAATATCAACTGCGGCTTTGCGCGGACAGGTCACCTGCTGACGGCGAATAAGCCGAAACACTACGATGCGCTCAAAGATGAAGTGGACTTCATGGCAAAGGAGTTCAATCACAACGTGCGGCTCGTCCCGCCGAAGGATTTGCGAAGCGAGATCGGCACGGACATGTATCACGGCGCATTGGTGGACGAAGTCAGCGGCGGGTTGAATCCGGCTCAATATGTGGCGGGACTTGCGGGTGCAGCGGCTCGGGCGGGGGCAACGCTCTGCGCGCGAGCGCGGGTCACCAAGATCGAGCGGAGAGAGAGGCGTTTTTTTATCCAAACAGAAAGAGGGAGTCTGGAGGCGGAATCCGTTTTGGTGGCAACATCGGGTTATACGGGGAATGTCACGAAGAAACTGCAAAAGAAGATTATCCCGATTGGCTCGTTCATCATCGCGACTGAAAGACTCTCGGATGAACTGGCGCATGAACTTAGCCCGAAAAACCGCATGATCTTCGATTACAGGCATTTCCTGAATTATTTTCGGCTGTGGGACAACCGCATGATCTTTGGCGGGCGCGCAGCATTCTTTCCTGAAAATGAGAATACGATTGCGCAAAGCGGTGAGATTTTACGGCGCGAGATGATCCAGGTGTACCCGCAATTGAAGGATGCAAAAGTGGAATACGTGTGG
>CAYPHR010000422.1:0-1643 GCA_964410375.1 uncultured Anaerolinea sp.
AAAATTAATTTTAATGAGTACTTTTGTCAGGGTTGATACGTTTTTTTCCCGTGTTAGACTGGTCTCAGATTATTTCGAGAAAGGAGTTTAACATGACACTAGAATCGATCATAATTTGGATCATCGTCGGCGGTATTGCCGGCACGATCGCCGATTGGCTGGTGAGCGGCATCCGGCTGGGTTGTTTTGGAACCGTGGTCATCGGCATCATCGGGGCGTTCGTCGGCGCGTGGCTGTTGGGTCAGTTGAACATCTCCATCGGAAGCGGGATCGTCAACGACGTCATTACCGCATCCATCGGGGCGATCGTCCTGCTGCTGGGACTCAGACTACTTCGCAGAATATAAGCGGAGCACATGTCACAGAGAAAAACAGAGACCGCAGATAATCTGCGGTCTCTGTTTTATTATTCAATAGCCGCCCGTAACTTCTTCGCCAGTTTCCCAAAGTGACTGGTGTAGCGGATATCATCCAATCTTGGACGTGGGAGATCGACTTCCACATCCAATTTTATTTTTCCGGGGCGCTGAGTCAGCACGAGGACGCGGTCGGCGAGGAAGAGCGATTCGTTGATGGAATGCGTCACCATGATGACGGTCTTCTGCTTTGCCTGCCAGATGCGCGAGAGTTCGGTCCACATGCGTTCGCGGGTGAGAGCGTCCAGCGAGGCAAAAGGCTCATCGAGCAGGAGCAGGTCGGGGTCATGGATGAGCGCGCGCGCGATCCCCACACGCTGCGCCATGCCGCCGGAGAGGTCGCGCGGAAGCGAGTCTTCGAATCCCTTCAATCCCACCAGACGGATCATCTCGCGCGCCTTGTTCTGCGCCTTGATATCCCCCGCGCCCTCAAGTTCAAGCGGAAGTTTGATATTGTCCGTGACGGTGCGCCAGGGCATCAGGCTGGCTTGTTGAAAGACCATGCCGATCTTGGGACGGTGGTGATACATGAAGTTGACACTGCCATAGGTCGGCTGGAGCAAGCCTGCCAGCACTTTGAGCAGGGTGGTCTTGCCCGAACCGGATGGACCGAGGAAGCAGATGAACTCGCGCGGGCGAACGTTGAAGGAGATGTCATCCAGCGCGTGCAGTTCATTGGAAAGTGAGCCGTTGCCGCCGTTCGGGAACAGCACGGAGAGATTTTTTACAGTGAGTGCGGGTTTGGAAGTCATGTTCATCCATGTCGTTGCGAGGAGGGCGACGCCCGACGAAGCAATCTCCTCATGAAAAGGGGATTGTCTCGCTCGCAATGACATTAACTAAGGCACAAAATCATTCGTGAACGCCTTGCTTAAATCCACAGGTTCGGGGATCTGACCCATCCGTACCAGCAGGTCGTTCATGTTCTCCCACGCTTGCGGATTAGAATACCCGATGCGTTCGGTTCCCCAAAACTCAATGGACACCAGCAACACCTGCATCTGCACATCCTTGTCCTGATCCTTTAGATTCTCCACGAATTTCATACTGATCTCGTATGCTTCTTCGGGGTCCGCTGCCGCGTCGGCAATGCCTTTTGCAAAAGCACGCATCATGCGGCGGATGAGATCGGGTTCGTTCGCAATTGTCATCTCGCTGGTGACGATGCCATTAGCGGTCAACTGTTCATAATCCGCCACGCGCAGTTCATCGAATTCGAAGCCCTGT
>CAYPHR010000423.1:0-1621 GCA_964410375.1 uncultured Anaerolinea sp.
CGGGGGGGGCCTTGCGCGCCCCCGGGGCCGTATTTTCTTCCTGCAAAAAAATCCGGCCGGGAGAGCCTCGCCGGCACCCGCCGCCCGTGCGACCTTCCTCGACAACTGCCTCCTGCAATCACCGCGTTCTTCCGGTGTCGCCACGCATCCCCACTTTTCGGGCTTCGCAACGGAAATCGACTTGCGCGATCGGTCGCCGTCCTGGCGCTCGCCGAAGCGGCGGAGTAACGGGCGGCGTTACAATCCGGGTACAGCGCTGAAGGAGGTGCCTGATGGACGATCCGTTGCTGCTGGCCCGGGCGCAGTTCGGGCTGAACATCGCCTTCCACATCCTGTTTCCCACGCTCACGATCGCGCTCGCGTGGATGCTGCTGGGATTCCGCGTGGCGTACCACCGCACCGGCGACGAGGGCTGGCTCAAGACCTACAAGCTGTGGACGAAGATCTTCGCCCTCACCTTCGCGATGGGGGTGGTGACCGGGATCGTGATGAGCTTCCAGTTCGGCACGAACTGGCCCGGCTTCATGCTGCGCGTGGGCGCGATCGCCGGGCCGCTGCTGGGCTACGAGATCCTCACGGCGTTCTTCCTCGAGGCGACCTTCCTCGGCGTGATGCTCTTCGGCATGAACCGCGTGCCGCCGTGGGCGCACATCGCCGCCACCGCGCTCGTGGCCGCGGGCACCTCGCTCTCGGCCTTCTGGATCCTCGCGCTGAATTCCTGGATGCAGACGCCGGCGGGCCACGTCCTGGACGGCAACCAGTGGATCGCCGCGGACTGGGTCGCGGTCATCTTCAATCCCTCGTTCCCGTACCGGTTCACGCACATGATGATCGCCTCGGGGCTCACCGCCGCCTTCGTCGTGGCCGGGCTCTCGGCGTGGCGGCTGCTCAAGGCGCCGGCCGACGCGATGGCCGCCCGCACGCTTCGCGTGGGCGTGCTGGTCGCGGCCGTCCTCGCGCCCGCGCAGGCGGTGGTGGGCGACTTCCACGGCCTCAACACGCTCGAGCACCAGCCGGCCAAGATCGCGGCGATGGAGGGCATCTGGCACACCGAGAAGGGCGTGCCGCTGGTGCTCTTCGCCATCCCCAACGAGAGGACGCGCACGAACGACTGGGCGATCGAGATCCCCTACGGCGCGAGCCTCATCCTGAAGCACGACCCGGGGGCCGAGTTGAAGGGCCTGGACGCCTTCGGAACCGACCACCCGCCCGTGGCGCCGGTCTTCTTCTCGTTCCGCATCATGGTGGGGATCGGCGTGCTCATGATCGCCGCGTCGTGGTACGCCGCGTGGGCCACGCGCCGGGGAGCCGCGGCGCCGCGCTGGCTGCTCTGGACGCTCGCCGGCTTCACCTTCTCGGGCTGGGCGGCCACGCTGGCCGGGTGGATGGTCACCGAGATCGGCCGCCAGCCCTGGATCGTGCACGGCGTGATGCGCACGGCAGAGGCCGTGGGCGACGTCACGGGGGCCCAGCTCGGCGTGAGCCTCACCGGCTACGCCCTCACCTACGCGACCATGTTCGTCGCCTACATGGTCGTGCTCACCCACCTCGCGGGGGCGGGCGCGGAATCGGCGGCGGCCAAGCCCCTGCCCGGCGCCTCGCCGGTCGGCGCGGCGGCGGA
>CAYPHR010000424.1:0-1589 GCA_964410375.1 uncultured Anaerolinea sp.
ACGACGATGTCCGCGCCGAGGATCGCCTGGATCACCGGCGGAAAGGCTGGGGCATTATCAGGCTCCAACCACACGCGCCGGACGCGCCCTGCCATCTCAGGAATCTTACTCTCCCCCTCTACGCGGACTTCATTCAGCGAGTGCGGCAGTTCCATGCTGGCAACCAGTTTGACATCGTGCAGCGTAGAGGGAAGTACACGTCCATTCACCGAAAGCACACGCCCGGATTCCACCACTGCGCTCTCGAAACTGCCTGTGAGATCCGCCAGCGCCGTGATGAACAGGTTGCCGAACGAATGCCCTTCCAATCCGGACGAACCGCTGAAGCGATACTGGAACAATTGCGTCAGCATGTCTTCATCATTCGAAAGCGCCGCAAGACAATTGCGGATATCTCCGGGAGGGAGGATGCCCAAACTCTCGCGCAGTCTTCCTGAAGAACCGCCATCGTCTGCGACGGTGACGACAGCGGTGAGATTCCCTGTGTGCGCTTTCAAACCGCGCAGGAGCGTTGCCAATCCATGCCCGCCACCGATGGCAACGATGCGTGGTCCGCGGTTACGGCGATGATAGTCTGTGAGCGTGTCCACCACGCCGGAACCCGGGCGGACGAACGGCTTGAGCAGCGCGCGGTTGAGCTTGTATATGCCGAAAATGACCAGTCCCACCCCTAAACCGCCGAAGATGACGGCGCGCAGAATGCGTGGAAGGAAGCGCAAAGATGCATAAGAGAGAATAGTTAACAGAGTTTGGTCGGTGGAATCCGTGCGGTACAGGTCGATCAGAACAACGGCAAATCCCAGCCCCAGCAGAGTGGTGCCAACCATAACGAGCGCAAGCCAGCGTTTGACACCCAATCCGGGACGCAGCCAACGGGGAATATTACGCACAAATTTCCAAAAACTTGGACCAGTTTCTTTCTTCATGGAAAATGATGATAGCAGGATTAAAGGGTTGAGTCAAACTTGGGAAATCGTGGAAAAATCGCCTTACGGTATAATTGTGCATATGACCACAATCATCGCGGTTGATATTGGCGGCACACAAATGCGTGCCGCTTCTTATGCGCCTGACAAGCTAAAACCGATTAAACAAAAAAAGATTCCCACCCTTGCATCCGAGCCGGGCGGGCTGGAACGGTTGACCCGTGTTATCGAAGAAGTTTGGACCGACGATGTGGCTGCGATCGGATTGGGCTCACCCGGTCCGCTTGACCCGCATACAGGATACCTGCTTGCGCCTCCCAATAACCCGGAATGGCATAATTTTCCTCTGGCACCGCGCGTCGCTGACCATTTTGGCGTGCCGGCATATCTCGACAACGACGCCAACCTTGCCGGGCTGGGGGAATATCGCTTCGGAGCCGGCAAGGGACATCATGATGTCTTGTACATCACGGTCAGCACGGGGATCGGAGCGGGCGTTATCATTCAGGACAGATTACTGCAGGGATTTCACGGTCTCGCTGCGGAACTGGGTCACAACATCGTCGACCCGGACGGTCCGCCGTGCTCCTGTGGATTCAACGGACATCTGGAAGCGTTCTCGTCGGGACCAGCCATCGTGAAGTATGTGCTTGGAGAACTGGA
>CAYPHR010000425.1:0-1567 GCA_964410375.1 uncultured Anaerolinea sp.
GATAAAACTGCGTATAGCCAGATTGGGGTTGTATCTCGGAGTGCAGACTTAAGTCCGCTCATGCTTTCATTTGTGGGGCGGACTGAAGTCTGCAGCCCGTGTGGATTTTCATTTCGGAGCGCAGACTTTAGTCTGCTCGTGCTTTCGTTTACGGGGCGGACTAAAGTCCGCAGCCCGAAGTAGAGGATGGTGATGATCGCCGCCAGTGGACCCAGCACGCGGATGGACGTGGCAATGCCGAGGAAGATAGAGGCAAGGATGATCTTTGTAATGGGGAATTGGCGATTCTCGATCCATTGATCCACCATCTCGAATCCAAAGACCACCGAGCCGAGGAAGAATACCAAAAAGGGAATGTCTTTTGGGTTGATGAAGGCGTGTCCCCACAATAAAGGTTGTGCGGAGAACAATGCCGCTACCGCAAAGGCAGACCAGTTGTCCACCCAGCGGGAGGCGAGGCGATGGAGCAGGTAAACGCCGAGGTTGAAGGTCAGGAAATTGGTCAGGTGCCAGGCGGAGGCGAGGTCGAGTCCGAGCCATCTCAAAAAAGAAACAAGCGGCGCGGCAAGCAACAGATAGGCAGGTCCGCGGTTGGCGTGGTCGCTGGCGCTTGTGCCAAAGGCACGCATGAGGTCGAAATCGTTGAACCAGTTGGCGGGACTGTACGCGTATTTGAGTGCTTCGCCGTATTCGTAAAAGAGCGGCTCATCCCATGACAATCCATACGTGCGAAAAATCATCAATCCGACGATGAAGTTGATGATCAGCAGAATTAGGATGGGATACCGGCGGAGTTTGTCCAAGTTATTTCTGGGAGATGCGGCGCTGTTGGCGCATCTTTCCTTGCTCAAGCCTGTCCCTGTCTTCGTCGGTCTCTGCCACCAACGGGGAGACGGTGGTCGGCTTGTTATTATCATCCAGCGCGACGTAAACGAGATAGGCAGTGTTGGTATGTGTGCGTTCGCCCGTGACGGGATTCTCTGCGATTACCTGTACTTCGGCTTCCATGGAGGTGCGTCCCGCGTAGGTGACTTCGGCGGTGAGCGTGACGAGGTCGCCGATCTTGATCGGTTCACGGAAGACGAAGGAATCCACGGCAACGGTCACAACGCGTCGTTGGGCGTGGCGCATGCAGGCGAGTGCGCCGGCTTCATCCACCAGTTTCATGATCCAGCCGCCGTGCACGTTGCCATGATTGTTGGCATGTTCAGGCTGCATGAGTTGGGCGATGCTGATGTGTGAGGCGCGGGGAGTTTTTAGTTTGGGTGTGTTCATTAATCCATGTCCTGTCTGTCTTCGCCGCTGTCCATGGTGTGCAGGCGTTCTGGTTCTTCCATTAAAACGTCGACCAGTGAGTACGTCAATTCGGACATGAGTGGTGCAAGCGCGACGGTGGCTGGCGGGTAGATTTTTCCCGGCGGAGCGGGCGGCTGTGCGCGGGAGACCAGTGTGGAAGTGGCGCGTTTGCGGACGATGCGCGGATCATTGGTGAGCACACCGACGTATTCGCCGGTGACTGAGTATACTTCGCGCTTTGGGTTCACGAACCCGATCCACTCGCCGCTGC
>CAYPHR010000426.1:0-1542 GCA_964410375.1 uncultured Anaerolinea sp.
AACCGAGTAGCAGCACCTCATCCTTTGGCTGTAAACGCGCCAGCATCCCGCGCAGCGAGTCGCGCCCCGAAAGACCCGAAAGCACCGCCTGAATATCCAGGTCATCGCCCAGCCAGCCGCTGATGCGCGTGCCCAACTGACTCATCACCTCGTCATAGATCTGCGACGGACGCTGGTCCACGATCAACAACGTCACATAATATTTGCGCAGCTCGCGCGCGATGGTCGCAAAGGTCGTCTGCGCCGCCATCTCGCGGTTGAGCAGTTTATGCGCCTCCTCCACCACAATGATCAACGGACGCGGCTCCGCTTTGCCGTGCGTGCGGAACTCATTCGTCTTCTTCTCCCACGCCGCGCGGATCTTTCTCGTCAACAAATTCGACACCAGCAGATAATCCAGGTCACTCTCATGCTCGCCGAACGACAAGACCACATGCTTGCCCGCCTCCAACGACTGGATGATCTGCGCCACCGAATCCGCTGCAGGGTTGTCCACGATATAGGGTTGGCTGAACAGCCGTCGCAGTTTGTCATGAAGCGCTTCCGCCGCCATCACATTCACACCGTTCTCCATCGCCCACTTCGCCACGCTCCCCTCCGCAGGCACTTCCTTCGTCTTGCCGCGCTCATCTTCGATCATCACCGTCTCACGGCTCATCGCACGAAACGCCGCAAACCACTTCTCCTTGAACGTGCCATACAACGCATACAGGATCGTCGGCGTCGTCTCGCGCAGATTCAACTCGCGTGAAAGCGTTTCAATATCAGATGTGGAAATATCACCCGTCGAGATTTCCAAATTAAAGTCAACTTGATTGCCTCTGATAGTACTCCCTGCTCCCAAGCCAACGCATCGGACTCCGCCCTTGAACAGGGTCTTCAATCCCTTCACGGCTTTTTTCGTGTCTGACGCCACATCGTCAAAGCCATACTCGTTGTGCATATCCAGCACCAGCACCGCCGCCTGATTGTGCTTCATCAACCCCGCCAGCACCAAGCGCGTCAGGAATGACTTCCCCGTCCCCGTCGCCCCGAACACGCCCGACGAGCGCTGCACGAACTTATCCAAATCAATGCACACGGGATGATTCTGCTCGCGCGTATACCCGACCACAAAATTGCTTTCCTTGTTCGGGTCACCGAAGATCTCGGCGATATCGCCCTCATTTGCCAGCGACACGACCGCATGGTGCGGCGGCACATTCTTGACGGGCAAAATGCGCGGCGCATCCTTCAAGCCCGCATCGATTCTTCCCTGCCAATCCTTATACTCAGGCGTGCCCAATTCGGGACCCACCTCCAGCATCAGGTTCGGCAGCACTTCGAGATTGGCATACAAGGCTTTCTTGTGCAGCGCATCCGAAATATGCTTCGGGAAACGTCCTTCCATCTGCTCGTCGGCAAAGCGCGGGTCGGTCGCTCCCAGTTGGATGTCCGTCACGATCCCATAATAATTCCACCATCCGCTCTGAATGACCACAAACGCCCCCTCCTGAATCTCCTGCGGAGAAACCGTAAGCCTCACGCGGAAGTTTTCTTTTA
>CAYPHR010000427.1:0-1505 GCA_964410375.1 uncultured Anaerolinea sp.
GCCAGTCCTTGATGAGGAAAGGAGTGTAGAGCAGGAACAGGATGACGAACGCCAGGATCTCCAACTGCGGGATGTACCAGGGCCAGGGTGAGAGCATATCCAGCAGGGTGGGTGACGGCGGTTTCTCGGCAATGAACAGGTAATTACTGCCGATGGCACGGTTGAGGAAAAAGATGAACACCATGTAAATATTCGTCCAGATGAAGATGCGCTTGAAGGATGTCAGTGTGGGACGGTAGCCCTCCACCACGGTCATATAAATAGGAATGGCAATCAACAATCCGTGGGCGATGAGTGTCTGCATGATGCGGTAGTGCGGAATATCATACATGGAAGCGTCGGCAGGAGTGAGCAGAGCCTGCAATGCGCCGCCGATGCCAAGGAAGTAGGTGAAGTCGTATAGTTTTTTATTGCCTGTGAACGCTACATAGACGGTGATCCACACCATGATACTGCATAGATGAAGCGGAAGGGTGGTTTGAATGCTCCAAATCCCCCAATACACCCACCAAACGTGAATGCTGATCTCGGTGACAGCCAACGCGACAGCAAGCGCAATCCGCATATTCCGTTTTTGTTGTTCATTCAATGCGCTGCGAAAGTAAATAAAAGACAGGTAAAAGACCACGAACGCCGCAACGATGGTCAGGTGTTTGGGTCCGAATATTTGCAAAGGCACGTCAGTATATTCAACCGAGAAAAATTCGAGCATGTTCCACTCCGCACGTTATTTGATCGAAACGACCTTGCCGCCCGTCATCTTTTGTAAATCTTCGGTCTTTAATTCGAAGATCGCATTCGGTGTGCCAGCCGCCGCCCAAATGGTTGGATATTGCAAGAAGTCTTCGTCGATGTAGGTTTCCATTTGTTCGATGTGACCAAGCGGAGGCACGCCCCCAATCGCAAAGCCCGTCACGGCGCGGACGAAATCGGCATCGGCTTTGCCGATCGGCTCGCCCGCATATTCGCTGATGCGCTTCTCGTTTGCGCGGTTCGGTCCACTGGTCAGCACTAGGATCGGTTTGCCCGAATCCCTGCCTTTGAAGATCAACGACTTGACGATCTGCCCGAGTTCACAGCCTGCGCGATCGGCGGCTTCCTGTGCAGTGCGTGTCGACTCAGCGTGTTCGATCACCGTATACGAATAGCCGAGCGAGTTCAATAAATTCTGTATTTTTTGTGCGGAGGGGGATAAGGTGTCCATCCGCCAATTATAATGGAGCGATGCCTACACAAGAAGAAATCTACAAGACCGAAGGGGATAAATATGAAGCGCTGATTGCGCGCGAAGACCATCAGGGGAATATCATCAAAGCCCTGCGTGAGATCATGCCGCTGGAAAACCGCATCGTGCTGGACCTCGGGGCTGGTACTGGACGATTAGCCTGTCTGCTCGTTCCCATTGTTGACCATGTCCGCGCGTTCGATATTTCAGAGGAGATGCTGCGGGTCTGCAAACAAAAACTCACTGCCAGCGGACTTTCCAACTGGCAGGTGGAGGTTGC